>PPEA01000046.1 GCA_002967005.1 Mycobacterium talmoniae | reverse complement strand
CCCCCCGGGTCGGGGGGTGGGGGCGTTTTGCGACTTGGGGGGGCAACTACAGTGTGGGCGGCGCCAGCGACGGTGCGGTCGAGGTCGGCGCCTGGCCCGGGCCGGGGACACCGGCTCCCGGACCCGGGTGCTGCCGGTGGTGGTGACCCGGTTGGACCATCGAGTGGTGGTGACCGTGATGGCCGTGGTGACCGTGGCAGCCGCGGTGATGGGTCAGCGCCGCGCCGGAGAAGAAGATGGTCGCGACAATGAATAGGATCCCGGCGACGATCGCGACCCAGGCCGCGAGCCGGTAGAGCCAATACGGTTTTTGCTGCGTGGTCGTAGCGGCGGCCGGAGTCGCCGTGCTGGGGGTTTCAGGTGTTTCGCTCATACTTAGCATCATCTGCGCCGGAAAATGGCGTCAGCTAGGTACTACTTATGAAAAAGCTATGCGGGTGAGCACCCGCATTACTCCGGCTTGAGCGGGTTGACCGCGAACTGGATGACCCGATACGGCGCCCGCTCCCGCGGTTCGGTGTCCCACTGGCTGACGAACACCCGCAGTTCGTCCAGCGTCGACCCCGGCGAGATGTATCCCCCGTAGGGCTGGGCGAGCCGATTGTCGAACGGCGGCGGCAAACTTTCCGCCGGCTCCGGCCATTCGTCGTGCTGCACCACGGTGGTGACCGGGGCGCTGCCCAGCGACATCGGATCGTTGGCGACGCGGACCTCCATGTCGCCGGTGCTGGCGTTGAAATACGACAGCACCGTCTTGCCGTCGATCTGCCGAACGCACATCTCGCCGATCTGCTCGTTCCACAGCGGGGTCGGCGGCTTGTTCCACCCGCCGCCGGCGCCGCCGGCCCAGCCCTGCCAGGTCGAGCGGTCGGTGAACGATTCCGGCCGCGCCCGGTACAGCACCACCGGCGCGCTGCGGTTGAAGTTGTCGGCCACGATGTACACCCACCCGCTGGGCGAGTCGGCGGTCGGAATCGGGTCGTAGTACCCGCTGATTTGGGATTGCCGGCCCTCCTGGTAGCCGCCGTCGCGCCCCGACCCCGGCACGGTTGACCAGCGCCCGCGCGCGGGTTCGGCCTTCACCAGCCGCGAGCTCTGCGGCACCAGGCTGGTGGTGGTGGTGACCAGCAGGTAGTTGCTGCGGTTGATGCGCACCACCCCGGCCGGCAGCTGCGAGGACCCCGGCGGGGTCGGGTCGGCCAGCAGCGGCTGCCACACCCCGGTGACGCCGGTGTAGCGCACGCCGGTCGGATCGTTGACCGAGTCGGTGTCGACGTGCAGGGCGATCGGCGAATACCAGCCGCCGAACCCGACACCCTCCCCGGCGAAGCTGTCGCCGCAGATCTGCAGCACCTCGCTGGGGAATTCCATGAATTCGCACAGATCGGTGGCGCCGATCCCGTAGTCGCGGGTGTCGGTGCCGGTGCCGGCCATCGGGCCGATGCGCAGCACCTGGCCCTCGGCCAGCGGCTGCAGAATCGGCTCGGGCATCGGGGCCGGCGGATCGGCGTGCGCGAGCGGCCGGGTTAGCGAAACAAGCGCCATCAGGGCCGTAACTGTCCGTCTGTATCGCGCACCCATCGCGGGCATCGTATCGGTGCGTGCCAGTGAACCTAGAAGCTACAAAGGGCGGGGCATAGGGGTCCGCACGGGCCGCATTCCTGGCGCTGGCCGGTCCGCTCAGCGGACCGGCCACTTGCCGCCATCAACCGATGAGCTTGCAATGGACCTCCAAAACCGGCGCGCACGGAATAGGAGATTCCAATGTGGACGGGCATAACAAGCGTTGATTCCCACGGAGCGTCAGGCAGCCCCGCCATGACGGTGATTCCTTGGGAAGCGGATTATCCCGAAACGCTAGTTCTCGCGTGCCTTGTATCGACGGCACGGTGTATATCGCTACGATGATGGAGCGGAACGGCGTCGTCAACGCCCAGCCGATCTGGGGGAACAAGGTTTCCACCTCGGAGCGATTTGCACTTGCCCAGTCGCCCTACGACTCCACCGACGTATCTCCGCTGTTGATGTCGTGGACTGGCATGGGACTTCCGACGTTTGAGTGGCTCGCGTCTTCATTCATACCAGAGGAACTCGCGTTCATCTATTCGAATACTTGGAAATCTCCTAGCGACAGCGACGAAGGCGGGCCGCCAATCTCGCCCGTTATCGGGGGCCCAGCCATTCTGCCGGTTGCCGACAGTATTTACTTCGCCGCAACGGCACAAGACCCCACGCAAGCGTTATGTTTCGGATACGCCCCCAACGACAATTCCGCAATTTTGACGTTGTTCGAGACAACCGATTACCTGAGCGTCGATACCCCGGCGCTCGGGCTGACCCCCGCCGGAGAGATACAGATTGCCTTCGCAGGTGTCGATCCAAATAACTATCTCACAATTACCCAGGCTATTGGACCCGCGCCCTTTAGCGGGGAACTGTTTACGCCCGCGGTGACCTATCCCGATCAATGTATCGGCGGCCCAACATTGGTGACGACCGTTAACGGCTACGCTGCAGCATACGTGAACAAAAGCAACTTCATCTCCTTGCTCTACGGCGTGGAAAACCTGGACCCCGCGAAGGTTAATCGCGTAATTTATTCGGCTACGAGTTGGCATGCCCCGGCGATTGCCACTCTGAACGGCGTTACTTATGTCGCGTGGATCGGAACCGATGATCCCACCGGAAACGGGTTCCCAACTGGGCAATTGAACTTCGCCGACCTCGGGTCATTAACTGCTGTCAACTGCCCTGTTGGCGACACGGCGCAGATCGAGGCCGGGCCCCGCGCGGACGAAATCGCCACACGAATGCGTCGGCTGCGGGATATTACGATGTCCGCCGAGCCCAGCGGTCGCTTGTTGACCGCGCTACTAGCCCAACATTCCACCGAGCTTGGAATACTTTTCGGCGCGCATTCAGACCTGCGCCGAAGCGTCTGGGACGCGCTCCAGCGTTTCGAATCGACGGCGACTTCGCATCAACCGTTCACCGACGACACAATTGCTGCCGCGCAGAAGGCACTCCAGCAGCTCGACACGCTTGCCGGTCCGCTTCTCCGGGAATCCCTGCGCCATGCGGGTGACATCGTCGCTTCCCTGAGCAATCGAACCTTCGTTGAAGGGCTGGCTGCCGCAAGCCGATCCTTCCCCGAGCTGGAAGCCCCTGCGCACACCGGTGCTCAAGAATAGAGTCGACTACGCACTACAGGTTGGTGGCCAACAACTCGGCGATCTGAATGGTGTTCAAGGCCGCGCCCTTGCGCAGGTTGTCCCCGGAGACGAACAGCGCCAGACCCCGCCCGTCCGGCACGCCCGGGTCGCGCCGGATCCGGCCGACCAGCGAGTCGTCGACCCCGGCGGCGGCCACCGGGGGT
>PPEA01000459.1 GCA_002967005.1 Mycobacterium talmoniae | reverse complement strand
GGCCGGGGCGTCGTGGGCGGCCACCGCGGGCTCCGGGGATGTGCTGTCCGGGATGATCGGCGCTCTGCTGGCCTCCGGGCTGCCGGCCGGGGAAGCCGCCGCGGCCGCCGCGTTCGTGCACGCCCGCGCGGCGGCCGCTGCGGCCGCCGACCCCGGCCCCCAGGATGCGCCGACATCGGCGTCGCGCATCCTTGCCCATATCCGCACCGCCCTCGCTCGTCTCTAGGAAAGGTTCTTCTCGTGACGTCGTCTCACCCGTCCGTCCCCGCCCGCTCGATCGGCCCGGCCTACACCGGCCGGATGTTCACCGCCCCGGTGCCGGCGCTACGGTTGCCCGCCGAATCGATGGACCCCGAAGCGGCCTACCGGTTCATCCACGACGAACTGATGCTCGACGGCAGCTCGCGGCTGAACCTGGCCACCTTCGTGACGACCTGGATGGACCCCGAGGCCGAGAAGTTGATGGCCGAGACCTTCGACAAGAACATGATCGACAAGGACGAATACCCGGCCACCGCCGCCATCGAGCAGCGCTGCGTGTGCATGGTCGCCGACCTGTTTCACGCGCCCGGGCTGCGCGACGACGACCCGTCCAGCGCGACCGGGGTGTCGACGATCGGGTCGAGCGAGGCGGTGATGTTGGGCGGTTTGGCGCTGAAATGGCGCTGGCGCCAGAAGGTCGGCGCCGACTGGAAGAACCGCACCCCCAACCTGGTGATGGGCTCCAACGTGCAGGTGGTGTGGGAGAAGTTCTGCCGCTACTTCGACGTCGAGCCGCGTTACCTGCCGATGGAGGAGGGCCGCTACGTCATCACCCCCGAGCAGGTCATCGATGCCGTCGACGAGAACACCATCGGGGTGGTGGCGATCCTGGGCACCACCTACACCGGTGAGCTGGAGCCGGTCGCCGAGATCTGCGCGGCGCTGGACAAACTGGCCGCCGACGGCGGGGTCGACGTGCCGGTGCACGTCGATGCGGCCAGCGGCGGGTTCGTGGTGCCGTTTTTGCACCCGGACCTCAAGTGGGACTTCCGGGTGCCGCGGGTGGTGTCGATCAACGCCAGCGGCCACAAGTACGGGTTGACCTATCCCGGCATCGGGTTCGTGGTGTGGCGCGGCCCCGAACATCTGCCCGAGGACCTGGTGTTTCGGGTCAACTACCTGGGCGGTGACATGCCGACGTTCACGCTGAATTTCTCCCGGCCGGGCAACCAGGTGGTCGGCCAGTACTACAACTTCCTGCGGCTGGGCCGCGACGGCTACACCCAGGTCATGCAGTCGTTGTCGGAGACCGCGCGCTGGCTGGGCCACCAGCTGGCCGAGAGCCAACACTTCGAGCTGATCTCCGACGGGTCGGCGATCCCGGTGGTGGCCGCCCGGCTGGCCGGCAACCCCGGCTACACCGAGTTCGGCGTGTCGCACGAGCTGCGCAGTTACGGCTGGCAGGTGCCCGCCTACACCATGCCGGACAACGCCACGGACGTCTCGGTGCTGCGCATCGTGGTGCGCGAGGGGCTGTCGGCGGATCTGGCCCGGGCCCTGCACGACGACGTGGCCAAGGCGGTGGCCAGCCTGGACAAGCTCAAACCGGGCCGCCACTACGCCGAACAGCACTTCGCGCACTGAGTCTTGCGTCGAGCGTGCGGCCAGGGCGGGATTTCGCGACTTTTTTCGCCGTGACCGCACGTTCGGCGCGTGATGGGAGGCACATGCCGGGTTCTGGGACAATCGCCGGTGAGATGAGTGCGATATCCCAGACGTCCGGCTTGATCGCCGAGGCCGTCGTGGACTTGGGCGCCATCGCGCACAACGTGCAGGTGCTGCGTGAGCACGCCGGATCCGCGCAGGTCATGGCCGTCGTCAAGGCCGACGGCTACGGTCACGGCGCGGTGCGGGTAGCGCGCGCCGCGCTGGGCGCCGGGGCGGCCGAACTCGGTGTCGCCACCGTCGGCGAGGCGCTGGAGTTACGGGCGGGCGGCATCACCGCGCCGGTGCTGGCCTGGCTGCACCGACCGGGCACCGACTTCGCGCCCGCGTTGACCGCCGATGTGGGCATCGCGGTGTCCTCGCTGCGGCAGTTGTCCGAACTGCTCGACGCGGTGCGCCGCACCGGCATCACCGCCGCGGTGACCGTCAAGGTCGACACCGGGCTCAACCGCAATGGGATCGACGCCGCGCTCTACCCGGCCCTGGCGGATGCGCTGCTGCGCGCCCAGGCCGAGGGCATGGTTCGAATACATGGGCTGATGTCGCACATGGTGCACGCCGACCGTCCCGAGCACCCGTTCATCGACCTGCAGGCGCAACGGTTTTCCGCGCTGCTGACCCAGTCGCGGGCCCGTGGCCTGCGCTACCAGGTTGCCCACCTGTCGAATTCGGCGGCCACCTTGACCCGGCCGGATCTGTGCTACGACCTGGTCCGGCCCGGCATCGCCGTGTACGGGCTCAGCCCCATCCCGGAGCGGGGCCAGCTCGGCCTGATACCCGCGATGACGTTGAAATGCCCGGTGGCGCTGATCAAATCGATCCGGGCCGGGGACGGCGTGTCCTACGGTCACGATTGGGTCGCCGACCGGGACACCACGGTGGCGCTGCTGCCGATCGGCTACGCCGACGGCGTGTTCCGTCCGCTCAGTGGGCGTTTCGAGGTGCTGATCAACGGTCGTCGGCGGCGCAATGTGGGGCGGGTGTGCATGGACCAGTTCGTCGTCGATCTGGGCCCGGGGCCCGTCGACGTCAGCGAAGGCGACGAGGCGATCCTGTTCGGGCCCGGCACCCAGGGCGAACCGACCGCCCAGGATTGGGCCGACGTGCTCGGCAGCATCCACTACGAAGTGGTGACCAGTCCGCGGGGCCGGGTCACCAGGACCTACCGTGGCTGACCGCGGACGGTGGCGCAGCCGGTGGTTAGCCGGCGCGGCCGGTGTGACCGCGGTGGGCAGCATCGCCGGCGTCACCGTCGCTCGCTCGATGACCCGGCGCACCACGCTTGACGACCCGTACCTCGACGAAGACTTCGACGTGTTGAACGGCGACCGCAGCACGGTGGTCACCACATCCGACGGGGTGTCGTTGGCGGTGCGGGAGGTCGGGCCGCCGGATGCGCCGTTGACCGTGGTATTCGCCCACGGTTTCTGTCTTCGGATGGGGGCCTTCCATTTTCAGCGGATGCGGCTGACCCAGGAGTGGGGTCCGCAGGTGCGGATGGTCTTCTACGATCAGCGCGGCCACGGCCTGTCCGGCGAGGCCGCCCCCGACACCTACACGGTGCCGCAGCTCGGCGAGGACCTGGAGGCGGTGCTGCGCGCGACGGCGCCGCGCGGTCCGGTCGTGCTGGTTGGGCATTCGATGGGCGGTATGACGGTGTTGTCGCACGCCCGGCAGTTCCCGCAGCACTACGGCAGCCGCATCGTCGGTGCGGCGTTGATTGCGTCTGCGGCCAAAGGGGTGTCGCGGTCACCGCTGGGCGAGATCCTGCGGAATCCGGCGCTGGAGGCCGTCCAGTTCTCCGCCCGCTACGCGCCGAAGCTGGTGCACCGGGGCCGCGGCGCGGCCCGCGCGGTGATCGGCCCGATCCTGCGGGCGGCGTCCTACGGCAACGAGAAGATCAGCCCCAGCGTGGTGGCGTTCTCCGAGAAGATGATGCACGACACGCCGATCGCCACCCTGGTGGGCTTCCTGCACGCGCTGGAGGTGCACGACGAAAGCGCGGCGTTGCCGATCCTGTCGCGGATCCCCACCCTGATCGCCTGCGGGGACCACGATCTGCTTACCCCGGACGGGTACTCGCGGGCGATGGCCGCGGCGCTGTGGGACTGCGAACTCGTCGTCGTCGGCGGCGCGGGGCATCTGGTGCAGCTGGAGGAACCCGACGCCATCAACGACGGGTTAGTCCGCCTGGTGGAGCGGGCCACCCCCACCCGGTTGGCCGCGCTGACCCGACGGTTGCGGGATCGGACCCGGCACCGTGCCTGAGGCCGCAGCGACCCTGAGCACGGTCGAGGACACCATTGCGCTCGGCGCCCGGCTGGGCGAGCAGTTGCGCGCCGGCGACGTGGTGGTGCTGACCGGTCCGCTCGGCGCGGGGAAAACGGTGCTGGCCAAGGGAATCGCCGCCGCGCTGGATGTTGACGGGCCGGTGACGTCACCGACGTTCGTGCTGGCGCGGGTGCATCGGCCGCGTCAAGCCGGGGCGCCGGCGATGATCCACGTCGACATGTACCGGCTGCTGGATCACCCCGGCGCCGATCTGCTGGCCGAGTTGGACTCGCTGGATCTCGACACCGATCTCGACGACGCGGTGGTCGTCGTGGAATGGGGGGAGGGGCTCGCCGAGCGGCTCTCCGAGCGTCATCTCGACATCCGGTTGGAGCGCGCCAGCAACTCCGAGGTGCGGACCGCGGTGTGGCGGTGGAGTCAGCCATGACGCAGGTGATCCTGGCCATCGACACCGCCACCCCGGCGGTGACCGCCGGCATTGTTCGCCGCGGTGAAGGGGTCACGGTGCTCGCCGAACGGGTGACCGTCGACGCCCGAGCGCACGCCGAACGGCTGACCCCCAACGTGCTGGCCGCGCTCACCGACGCCGGGTTGGGCATGGCCGATCTCGGTGCGGTGGTGGTGGGTTGCGGGCCCGGACCGTTCACCGGCCTGCGGGTGGGCATGGCCACCGCCGCCGCCTACGGGCACGCGCTGGGCATCCCGGTGCACGGGGTGTGCAGCCTGGACGCGATCGGGGTGCAGACCGGCGGTGAGGCGCTGGTGGTCACCGACGCGCGGCGGCGGCGAGGTGTATTGGGCGCGTTACCGCGACGGGGTCCGCACCGCGGGCCCCGGCGGTGGGGTCCCCGGCCGATGTCGACCCCGGCGCGGCGCAGGCGGTGGCCGGGTCGCCGGCGCATGCTGGGCTGTTCGGCCTACCGGTGCTCGACATCGCCTGTCCGAACGTTGCGGGATTGGTTGCGGCGGTAGGTGACTGGGATGCCAAGCCCGAACCCCTGGTGCCGGCTGTATCTGCGCCGGCCGGACGCCAAAGCGCCGGC
>PPEA01000458.1 GCA_002967005.1 Mycobacterium talmoniae | reverse complement strand
CGGGGCGCTGCTGCTGGTCGCGGTCGGGGAGCGCCCGCCGCTGGCCCAGGTGCTGACCGGCCCCTCCGATGACCCGTTCGGGTCGCTGAACCTGGTCGGCGGGCTGCGGCGGTCGATGGCCAAGGCCGGCTACTGCGACCTCAAGGAATTCCAGAAGGTCGGCCTGACCGTCGGGTCCTGACCGACCCGCGAGCAGACGTAAAAGCCCCCTGTAACGGCGTTTTTGGGGGACTTTTGCGTCTGCTCGCGCGGCGAAGTTACCCCCCGGTAGGCTGCTGGCTATGGAGCCGGATTACGACGTTCTCATCATCGGTTCGGGGTTCGGGGGCAGCGTCAGCGCACTGCGGCTGACCGAAAAGGGCTACCGGGTCGGGGTGCTGGAGGCCGGTCGCCGCTTCGCCGACGACGAATTCGCCAAGAACTCCTGGCATCTGCGCGAATTCCTGTGGGCGCCGAAACTGGGCTGCTACGGCATCCAACGGATCCACCTGCTCGACAACGTGATGATCCTGGCCGGGGCGGGCGTCGGCGGCGGGTCGCTGAACTACGCCAACACGCTGTACGTGCCGCCGGATCCGTTCTTCAACGACAAGCAGTGGAGCCACATCACCGACTGGCGCGCCGAGCTGTCCCCGCACTACGACCAGGCGCAGCGGATGTTGGGCGTGGTCAAAAACCCGACCTTCACCGACGCCGACCGGATCGTCAAGGAGGTGGCCGACGACATCGGGGTCGGCGACACCTGGGTGCCCACCCCGGTCGGGGTGTTCTTCGGGCCCGACGGCACCAAGACCCCCGGCAAGACGGTGCCCGACCCGTACTTCGGTGGGGCGGGGCCGGCCCGCACCGGCTGCCTGGAGTGCGGCGAGTGCATGACCGGCTGTCGGCACGGCGCCAAGAACACACTGGTGAAAAACTACCTGGGCCTGGCGGAATCGGCTGGCGCCCAAGTCCATCCGATGACCACGGTGACCGGGTTCGAGCAGCGGGCCGACGGCCTGTGGCAGGTGCGCACCGTGCGCACCGGATTGTCGCCGCGGCGGCACCGCAAGACGTTCACCGCGAACTACCTGATCCTGGCCGCCGGCACCTACAACACCCAAAAGCTGCTGTTCAAGATGCGGGACAAGGGGAAGCTGCCGCGGCTGTCCGCACAGCTGGGGGTGCTGACCCGGACCAACTCGGAGTCGATCGTCGGTGCGGCGACGTTGAACGTCAACCCGGACCTGGACCTGACCCACGGGGTGGCGATCACGTCGTCGATTCACCCCACCTCCGACACCCACGTCGAACCGGTCCGCTACGGCAAGGGCTCCAACGCGATGGGGTTGCTGCAGACTTTGATGACCGACGGCGCCGGCCCGCAGGGCACCGACACCCCGCGCTGGCGGCAGCTGATCGATCAGGCCCGCGAGGATCCGCGGCACATCCTGCGGCTGCTCAACCCGAAGCAGTGGAGCGAGCGCACCGTGATCGCGTTGGTCATGCAGCATTTGGACAACTCGATCACCACGTTCACCAAACGCGGGAAGCTGGGGCTGCGCCGCTATTCGTCCAAGCAGGGGCACGGCGAGCCGAACCCGAGCTGGATCCCGGTCGGCAACGAGGTCACCCGCCGCATCGCCGCCAAGATCGACGGGGTGGCCGGTGGCACCTGGGGTGAGCTGTTCAACATCCCGCTGACCGCGCACTTCCTCGGTGGGGCGGCGATCGGGGACAGCCCCGAGCACGGCGTCATCGACCCGTATCAGCGGGTGTACGGCTACCCGACGCTGGCGGTGATGGACGGCGCGGCGGTCTCGGCGAACCTCGGGGTCAACCCGTCGCTGTCGATCACCGCGCAGGCCGAACGCGCCGCGTCGCTGTGGCCGAACAAGGGCGAGGCCGATCTGCGGCCCGCGCAGGGCGAGGCCTACCGGCGGCTGGACCCGATCGCGCCGAAGAACCCGGTGGTGCCCGACGGCGCGCCCGGCGCGCTGCGCTGGCTGCCGATCACCCCGACCAGCTCGACGGGTTAGCGGCCGGTTAGCCCGCAACCGCCTGCAGCGGCGCGCCGCTGATCACCCGGCTGCGCCGCCCGTGCACGTCGACGGGCACATCGCCGAGCAAGGTGACCCGGTGCAAAAGCCGCGGCTGGTTGTCGTAGTCGTCGATCGCCCGGTGCTGGGTGGCCCGGTTGTCCCAGATGGCCACGTCGCCGGGCTGCCAGTTCCAGCGAATGGCGTTCTCGGGCTGGGTGATTCGCCGTTGCAGCAAGTCGAACAGCACGCTGGATTCGTGGCTGTCCAGGCCGACGAAGTTGCGCACGAAGTTGCCGGCCAGCAGGGTGCGTTCGCCGGTCTCCGGGTGTATCCGCACCACGGGATGTTCGGTACGGAAGTCCGGCTTCTCAAACGCCTGCACGAACGCCTGCTGGCCGTCGGTGAGTGAGTCCGATTCGGCGACCGCGTAGTCAAAGCGGTTGGTGTGCACCGCCCACAGGTTTTCCACCAGGTTCTTCAGCGGTTCGGGCAGCGCGGCGTAGGCCGCCGCCGTCGAGGCCCACAGCGTCGACCCGCCGTAACTGGGCAGGGTGACCGCGCGCAGGATCGACGCCGCCGGGTAGTTGGCGGCGAACGTGACGTCGGTGTGCCAAGCGGTCGCCTTGCCCCATTCGGAGTTGATCGGGGTGATGACCGGCGCGGTCGGGTCGAAGGCCACCGCGGCCGGGTGACCGACCGGCGTGCCCAGCAACCCGGCGAACGCCAGTTGTTGCTCGTCGTCGAGGTGGTGCTGGTCGCGGAAGAAGATCACCTTGTGGGTCAACAGCGCCTGGTGGATCGCCTCGACGGTGCTCGGGTCCAGGTCGCCGCCGAGGCGCACCCCGTCGACGCGGGCGCCGATCCGGGAACCCAGCTTGGTCACGGTCTGTGTCATCGCGGACAATCCTCTCTCTGCGCGAAGTGTAGTCATCTGACTACACCAACGTATGCGCTACTGTAGTCGCATGACTACAGCCAGGTCAAGGCGAACGGGGGACCGGGCTCCGGTGGGCCGTGACGAGGTGGCCGCGGCCATCCTGGCCGCGGCCACCGACCTGTTCGCCGAGCGCGGTCCGGCCGCGACGTCTATTCGCGACATCGCCGCGCGGGCAAAGGTCAACCACGGCTTGGTGTTCCGCCACTTCGGGACCAAGGAGCGGCTGGTCGGGGCGGTGCTGGACCACCTGGGCAGCAGCCTGACCGAATTACTGGAGGCCGAGACGCCGGCCGACGAGGTGGACCGGGCCCTGGACCGGCACCTGCGGGTGATGGCCCGCACCCTGCTCGACGGCTATCCCGCCGGCCAGCTGCAGAGCCGCTTTCCGAACGTGGAGCTGCTGCTCGAGCGGGTGCGGCCGCAGCACGACAGCGACCGCAGCGCGCGCCTGGCGGCGGCCAATGCCGTGGCGCTGCAACTGGGTTGGCGGCTGTTCGAGCCGTTTTTGCGCTCGGCGGCCGGGATCGACGACCTCACCGACGCCGACCTCAAACAGGCGGTGGCGGGCGAGATCGCGCGGATCGTTGAACCGCGCTGAGTGCTACGACGACGCCGTCGACACCCGGCCCAGCGTGCGCCGGTGGGTGGGCTGGCGGCCCGGCGGCTGAGTCGGCGGCGGCAGCAGCGGTTGGCGGGGGCGCAACGCAATCGTCGACGGTGCCGCCGTGCTGAGTCCCAGCTCCGCACCGGCATGCCGGATGGTCAACGAGGCGTCGGGCCCGTCGCGCAGCGTGTAGGTCACCTCGGTGTGGTTGATGTCCACGGTGAGTCGAAAACACCGCCACCGCAACCCAAACCGCAGACCCGAGATGCCGTCGGGCAAATGCGGGTCCAGCGACAGCACGCCCTCGTCGTCGCGGAGTCCACCGAACCCGGCGACCAACGCCGTCCACGTTCCGGCCA
The DNA here is from genome assembly GCA_002967005.1 of Mycobacterium talmoniae. Taxonomy (GTDB): domain Bacteria; phylum Actinomycetota; class Actinomycetes; order Mycobacteriales; family Mycobacteriaceae; genus Mycobacterium; species Mycobacterium talmoniae. The sequence continues at coordinate 5,908 of PPEA01000458.1, read as the reverse complement.
GTGAGGCCATATGCACCCCGTCGCGGGTGTTCTCGTGCAGGTCCCGCAGGTCGATCAGCGCCGCCTCGTAGGTGTAGTCGTGGGCCAGCTCCAGGTGGCCGACGGTGGCGCACATCACCGCCTGGGTGCACGCCGACAGCGACGAGTCGCGCACCGTGCGCCGCTCGTAGTAGTCGACGTTGCGCGCCATCTGCTCGGGGGTGAACGCGTGGCTCTGCCACTGCATCGCCAGCACCAGGTCCGCCTGCTTGATCACCTGCGACGGGTACAGCCGCACATACGGCGCGTGCAGCAACAGCGGGTAGGCGGTGGTGGCCTCGAAGTCCCACTCGGCCAGCGTCGTGAAACCCGCGCACTGCTGGTGCACGCCCAGTTCCTCGTCGTAGGGGATGTGCGCGGCGTCGGCGGCATCGCGCCAGGCCGCCATCTCCTCGGTGCTCACCCCCATCTCGTGCGCGGCGATGGGGTGGCGGGCGCACGCCGCGGCCGCGACGCGCAGGTTGTGGGCCGCCATCAGATTCGTGAACACGTTGTCGCGGACGACGGCGGTGTATTCGTCGGGCCCAGTGACCCCGTCGAGGTGCCAAACACCGTGTCGGTCATGGTGTCCCAGCGACATCCACAGCCGGGCGGTTTCCACCAGGACCGCCAGCCCGCACTCCTGCTCCAACGAGTCGTCCCCGGTCACAATGCGGTACCGCTCGAAGGCCATGGCGATGTCGGCGTTGACGTGCCAGGCCGCGGTGCCGGCCGGCCAGTACGCCGAGCACTCCTGCCCGCGGATGGTGCGCCACGGAAAGGTCGCCCCACCCAGCCCGAGTTCGCCCGCGCGTTCCCGGGCCAAATCCAGCGTCGAGGCCCGCCAGCGCAGCGCGTCGGCGGCCGCGTGCGGTGCGGTGTAGGTGAGCACCGGCAGCACGAATCCCTCGATGTCCCAAAAGGAGTGGCCGTCGTAGCCGGTGCCGGTCAGGCCCTTGCCGGGGATGGCGCGCCGTTCGGCGCGGGCACTGGCCTGCAGCACATGGAACAAGCCGAACCGCACCGCCTGCTGGATGGCGGGGTCGCCTTCGACCTCGACGTCGGCGCAATCCCAGAACTCGTCGAGATATTTGCGTTGGGCGTCCAGCAGGCCCTGCCACCCGCTGTAGCGGGCGCCGGTCAGGGCCGCGGCGGCCTGATCGCGCAGCGCCGGCCGCGAGCGCAGGCTCGACCACCCGTAGGACAGGTACTTGACGATGCGCAGCTTCTGTCCGGCGCGCAGCCCGCAGATCACAATGGTGCGTGCCACGTCGTCTTGTACCTCGGTGGACACTTCCACCCGCCCGGGCACCTCGACTTCGTGGTCCATCACCGCGGCCATCATCAGTTGGCTGGCGCGGGTCCGGTGCATCAGCAGGGAGCGGTGCCCGGTGTGCTCGTGTTCGACCGGCTCCAGCGGGCGGTCCAGGATGGCCGACACCCGCGGGTCACCCGAGGTCGGCGGCTGGTCCTCATTGGCGACGAGTTCGGATTGCACGGTCACGCGGGCGAATTCGCCGATCGCCTCGACGACGTACTCGATGGCCGCGACGCTGCGCTGGGCCAGCGACACCAGCCGCGTCGAGGTCACGTGCACCTGCTTGCCGGCCGGCGAGCGCCAATGCGCGCGGCGGGTGAGCGTCCCGGCCCGCAGGTCCAGCACCCGCTCGTGGTCGATCAGTTCGCCGTAGCGGACATCGAACGGCTCATCGTCGACGGTCAGCCGCAGGATCTTGCCGTTGGTGACGTCGACCACCGTTTGGCCGGCCTCCGGATAGCTGTAGCCGGCCTCGGCGTAGGGCAGCGGCCGGATTTCGTAAAACGAGTTCAAATAGGTGCCCGGCAGGCCGTAGGGCTCACCCTCGTCGAGGTTGCCGCGCAACCCGATGTGGCCGTTGGACAGCGCAAACAGCGATTCGGTCTGGGCCAGCAGGTCCAGGTCGAGCCGGGTCTCGCGCACCTGCCAGGGCTCGACGGGGAAGGCTTCCTCGGTGAGCATGACCATGCCCTACAGCAGCTCAGCCAGGTCGGTGACCACCACGTCGGCGCCGTGGCGGCGCAACGCCTCGGCCTGGCCCACCCGGTCGACGCCCACCACGAAACCGAAGTTACCGGCCCGACCGGCCGCCACACCAGACAACGCGTCCTCGAACACCGCCGCCGCGGCCGGGGCGACCTGCAATCGTTGCGCGGCCCGCAGGAACGAATCCGGGGCCGGCTTGCCGGCCAGATGCTCCTCACGCAGGGTCACCCCGTCGACCCGGGCGCGACGAACCGGTCCAGCCCGGTGACCTCGAGCACCTCGCGGGTGTTGGCGCTCGAGGACACCACCGCCACGGCCAGGCCCGCGTCGGTGACCGCTGCCAGGTAGCGCGCCGACCCGTCGAAGACCCGCACCCCCTCGTCGTGCAGGGTTTGTTGAAACACCTGGTTCTTGCGGTTGCCCAGGCCGTGCACCGTCTCCGCGTCGGGCGGATCGGCGGGGCCGCCCTCGGGCAGGTCGATCCCGCGACTGGTCAAAAAGGAGCGGACGCCGTCTTCGCGTTTCTTGCCGTCGACGTAGCGCAGATAGTCCTCGACCGGGTCGAACGGGACAAACGGCGCACCGGTGCGCGCCGAGCGCTGCCGCAGGTAGCCGTCGAACATGCCCGTCCAGGCCTTGGTGTGCACGCTGGCGGTGTCGGTCAACACCCCGTCGAGATCAAACAGGCAGGCGCGCACGGTGTCGGGCAGACCCAACATCGGCAACCTCACTTCCGGTCCGGGCAGGCAGCTGTCGCGTACCCACTCCACCATGCCGGATCGGCGGCGGTTTCGCGCCGCTCGCGGGCCCGTCGGAGCAGTCACTAGACTCCTGAGCGTGTCCGCGACCCCGCCCCGCCCCGTCCTGGTGATCGACTTCGGCGCACAGTATGCCCAGCTGATCGCCCGGCGGGTCCGCGAGGCACGGGTGTTCTCCGAAGTGATCCCGCACACCGCGCCGGTCGACGAGATCAAGGCCCGCAACCCATTGGCCATCGTGCTCTCCGGCGGGCCGGCCAGCGTCTACACCGAGGGCGCGCCGCAACTGGATCCGGCGCTGTTCGAACTGGACGTGCCGGTCTTCGGCATCTGCTACGGCTTCCAGGCCATGGCGCAGGCGTTGGGCGGCACCGTCGCACGCACCGGCACCAGCGAGTACGGCCGCACCGACATGAAAGTGCTGGGCGGGCGGCTGCATTCGGGGCTTTCCGAGACGCGGCCGGTGTGGATGAGTCACGGTGACGCGGTCACCGCGGCGCCGGATGGGTTCGAGGTGGTGGCCGCCACCGACGGCGCCCCGGTCGCGGCGTTCGAGAACGCGGACCGGCGCCTGGCCGGGGTGCAGTACCACCCGGAGGTCATCCACACCCCGCACGGCCAGCAGGTGCTCAGCCGGTTCCTGCACGAGTTCGCCGGGATCGACTCCAGCTGGACGGCGGCCAACATCGCCGACGCGCTGGTCGAGCAGGTCCGCGAGCAGATCGGCGACGGCCACGCCATCTGCGGGCTGTCCGGCGGGGTCGACTCCGCGGTCGCCGCGGCGCTGGTGCAGCGCGCCATCGGGGAGAAGCTGACCTGTGTGTTCGTCGACCACGGGCTGCTGCGCACCGGCGAACGCGAACAGGTGGAGCGCGATTTCGTCGCCGCCACCGGCGCGCGGCTGGTCACCGTCGACGCCGCCGACACCTTCTTGCAGGCGCTGTCCGGGGTGACCAACCCGGAAGGCAAACGCAAAATCATTGGCCGGCAGTTCATCCGGGCCTTCGAGGGCGCGGTGCGCGACGTCGTGGAGGGCGACGCCGAGGTCAAGTTCCTGGTGCAGGGCACGCTGTACCCGGATGTGGTCGAGTCCGGCGGCGGCGCGGGGACCGCGAACATCAAGAGCCACCACAACGTCGGCGGCCTGCCCGATGACCTGAAGTTCACCCTGGTCGAGCCGCTGCGGCTGCTGTTCAAAGACGAGGTGCGGGCGGTCGGTCGCGAGCTGGGCCTTCCGGAGGAAATCGTTGCCCGCCAACCCTTCCCGGGGCCGGGGCTGGGGATCCGGATCGTCGGCGAGGTCACCGCGGCCCGGCTGGACACGCTGCGCCGGGCCGACGAGATCGCCCGCGAGGAGTTGACCGCCGCCGGCCTGGACCACCAGATCTGGCAGTGCCCGGTGGTGCTGCTGGCCGACGTCCGGTCGGTCGGCGTACAGGGCGACGGCCGCACCTACGGGCATCCGATCGTGCTGCGGCCGGTGTCCAGCGAGGACGCCATGACCGCCGACTGGACCCGGGTGCCCTACGAGGTGCTGGAGCGCATCTCGACCCGCATCACCAACGAGGTGCCCGAGGTCAACCGGGTGGTGCTGGATGTGACCAGCAAGCCGCCGGGCACCATCGAATGGGAGTAGGGCACCTAGCCCCTCCCCGCGAGCGTGCGTGTCCCCGGTCGACGCGCCGAGTTAAACCCCGGATGTGCGCACACTCGCGCCCGGACGCCGGGGCTTCTGCGACACCTGTGACGGGTGATGAGCCGGTGGGCGGCCAGGTTGACGTTGTCGGTGGGTGGGTGTTCACTGAGCGTATCGAACACAAGTTCGAATAATGCGTGAACCCGGAGGGCAGCATGACTGCGGCGGTAGCCGTCGACCAACGGTCCCATGACCGCGCTGAGCAGCTTAAACAGCTGCGCCGGCAGATGGCCGAGGTCTCCGGGCGGGTGGGCCCCGGCCGGGGCGGGCCAGCGGCCGCGCCGGACCTGCTGCCGGCCTCGGAAACTTTGCTGCCGATCCCGGATGCGCTGGCGAAAACGCTGCCGGCCGGGTTGCCGCGGGGCACGGTGGCGGTGGTGTCCGGGGCCCGGTCGCTGCCGCTGAGCCTGGTGGCCGCGGTGACGGCCGCCGGCGGCAACGCGGCCATCGTCGGCCAACCGAACCTCGGGCTGCTGGCCGCCGCGGAGATGGGCGCGGATCTGAGCCGACTCGCGGTGATCGCCGATCCCGGCAGCGATCCGGTGGAGATCGCCGCGGTGCTCGCCGACGGCATGGATCTGGTGGTGCTGGCCGTGGGTGGCGCACGGTGCCGTTGACCCGAGCCCGGGCGGTGATGTCCCGGGCCCGCCACCGTGGCTGCACCCTGCTGGTCACCGACGGCGACTGGCAAGGGGCGTCGCTGCGGTTACAGGCCCGGGTCTGCGGCTATGAGACCACGCCCGGCGCCGTTCCCGGGTCGGGGCGAATCGGCAAGGTGCGGTTGGCGGTTCGCGCGGGCGGGCGGGCGATCGGCCGGATCGTGAACGAGTGAGTGCGGTGTCCTCCCGGGTGCGTGGCGATCTGGTGCATGGACTGGCCGGCGGTCGCGGCGGCGGCAGCGGCGGGTCTGTCGGCCACGGCCCCGGTCGCGGTCACCCTGGCCAACCGGGTAATCGCCCTGGCTCGTCGACGGCCCGGGCCGCCGGGGTGCGGCGCGGGTTTGCGCCGTCGCGAGGCCACAGGCGTCGCTGGCCCGCAGCTATATGTGGTGACCGCGGACGCGACCGCGACGCCCGCTGCTTCGCACCGGTGATCGCGGCGGTGGACGAGGTGGTGCCCCGCGCGAGGTGCTGCGGGCCGGGCTGCTGGTGGTGGCGGTGCGCGGGGCGGCCCGGTTCTTCGGCTCCGAACAGGCGGCGGCCGAGCGGTTGGTCGATGCGGTGGCCGCCGCGGGTGCCGAATGTCAGGTCGGGATCGCCGACCGGTTGTCCACCGCGGTGTTCGCTGCGCGCGCCGGCGCCGTGGTGGAGCCGGGCGGTGATGCCCGGTTTTTGGCGGGGCTGTCGATCCGGCAACTCGCCGCCGAACCGGCCCTGTCCGGGCCGGGACGCGACGAGCTGGCGGATCTGCTGT
>PPEA01000457.1 GCA_002967005.1 Mycobacterium talmoniae | reverse complement strand
GGTCCCGTAAACGGGGGGCCTACCACGGGCGCCGACGGCCCCCCGCCGGTTCGTTCGGCGGTCGCCTACGCCGAGCTGCACGCGCATTCGGCGTACAGCTTCTTGGACGGGGCCAGCACCCCCGAGGAACTGGTCGAGGAGGCCGCGCGGCTGGATTTGCGCGGCATCGCGCTGACCGACCACAACGGGTTGTACGGGGTGGTGCGGTTCGCCGAGGCGGCCGCCGAACTGGGGATCCCCACCGTGTTCGGCGCCGAACTGTCGTTGGGGTCGGCGGCGCGCACCGAGCACCCCGATCCACCGGGCCCGCATCTGCTGGTGCTGGCCCGCGGCCCGGAGGGGTATCGGCGGTTGTCGCGCCAGCTGGCCGCGGCGCACCTGGCCGGCGGTGAGAAGGGCAAGCTGCGATTCGACCTCGACGCGCTGGCGAATGCGGCGGGCGGGCATTGGCAGATCCTCACCGGGTGCCGCAAAGGCCATGTCCGCCAGGCCCTGACCGACGGCGGCCCGGATGCGGCGGCGACGGCGCTGGCCGATCTGGTGGACCGGTTCGGGGCCGAGCGGGTCAGCGTCGAACTCACCCACCACGGCCAGCCGCGCGACGACGAGCGCAACGCCGCGTTGGCGGCGTTGGCGCCGCGCTTCGGTCTCGGCGTAATCGCCACCACCGGCGCACATTTCGCGGCGCCGTCGCGGGCGCGGCTGGCGATGGCGATGGGCGCGATCCGGGCCCGGCAATCCCTGGATTCGGCCGCCGGCTGGCTGGCCCCGCTGGGCGGCTCGCATCTGCGGTCCGGCGCGGAGATGGCCCGGCTGTTCACCTGGTGCCCCGAGGTGGTGACCGCCGCGGCCCAACTCGGTGAGCAGTGTGCGTTCCCGCTGCAGCTGATCGCCCCGCAGCTGCCGCCGTTTGACGTCCCGGCCGGCCACACCGAGGACAGCTGGCTGCGGGAGCTGACGATGGCCGGTGCCCGGCGGCGCTACGGCCCGCCGTCCCGGGCCGCGACGGCGTACGCCCAGATCGAGCACGAACTGAACGTCATTGCCCAGCTGAAGTTTCCGGGCTATTTCCTGGTGGTGCACGACATCACCGCATTCTGTCAGCGCAACGACATCCTGTGTCAGGGCCGGGGATCGGCGGCCAACTCGGCGGTCTGCTACGCCCTCGGGGTCACCGCGGTGGACCCGGTGGCCAACGAGTTGTTGTTCGAGCGGTTCCTCTCGCCCGCCCGGGACGGGCCGCCCGACATCGACATCGACATCGAATCCGACCAGCGGGAAAAGGTCATCCAATACGTCTATGACAAATACGGTCGCGACTACGCCGCGCAGGTCGCCAACGTCATCACCTACCGGGGCCGCAGCGCCGTGCGCGACATGGCCCGGGCGCTGGGGTTCTCCCAAGGCCAGCAGGACGCCTGGAGCAAACAGATCAGCCGCTGGGGTGTGGGGCCCGAAACCGAGGGCATCCCCGAGCCGGTGATCGACCTGTCCGCCCAGATCGCCAACCTGCCACGGCATCTGGGGATTCACTCCGGCGGCATGGTGATCTGCGACCGGCCGATCGCCGACGTGTGCCCGGTGGAGTGGGCGCGGATGCCGGGCCGCAGCGTGTTGCAGTGGGACAAGGACGACTGCGCGGCAATCGGTTTGGTGAAGTTCGACCTGCTCGGCCTGGGCATGCTCTCGGCGCTGCACTACGCGATAGACCTGGTCGCCGAACACGAGGGCATCGAAGTGGACCTGGCTAAAATCGACCTGTCCGAGTCGGCGGTGTATGCGATGTTGTCCCGCGCCGATTCGGTTGGGGTGTTCCAGGTGGAGTCGCGCGCCCAGATGGCCACCCTGCCGCGGCTGAAACCGCGCGAGTTCTACGACCTGGTGGTGGAGGTGGCGCTGATCCGGCCCGGACCGATCCAGGGCGGCTCGGTGCACCCCTACATCCGGCGGCGCAACGAGATCGACCCGGTCGTCTACGACCACCCGTCGATGGAGCCGGCGCTGCGAAAAACCCTCGGGGTACCGCTGTTTCAGGAGCAGCTGATGCAGCTCGCCGTCGACTGCGCCGGATTCTCGGCCGCCGAAGCCGACCAGTTGCGCCGCGCGATGGGTTCCAAGCGGTCCACCGAACGGATGCGGCGGCTGCGCACCCGGTTCTACGACGGGATGCGCGAGCTGCACGGCATCACCGGCGAGGTCGCCGAGCGGATCTACGAAAAGCTGGAAGCCTTCGCCAATTTCGGTTTCCCCGAAAGCCACGCGCTGTCCTTCGCGTCGCTGGTGTTCTACTCGGCGTGGTTCAAGCTGCACCACCCGGCGGCGTTCTGCGCGGCGTTGCTGCGCGCCCAGCCGATGGGCTTCTACTCACCGCAGTCGCTGGTGGCCGACGCCCGTCGGCACGGCGTGGTGGTGCACGGCCCGTGCGTCAACGCCAGCCTGGCGCACGCCACCTTGGAGCGTGACGGCACCCAGGTGCGGCTGGGATTGGGGGCGGTTCGGCACCTCGGCGACGCACTGGCCGAGCAGCTGGTCGCGGAACGACAGGCCCACGGCCCGTTCGCGTCCCTGCTGGATTTGACCGGCCGGGTGCAGCTTTCGGTGCCGCAGACCGAAGCGTTGGCCACCGCGGGCGCGTTGGGGTGCTTCGGGATCACCCGCCGCGAGGCGCTGTGGGCGGCCGGGGCGGCCGCTACCCAACGGCCCGACCGGCTGCCGGGGGTGGGCTCCAGCTCGCACATTCCGGCGCTGCCGGGGATGAGTGAGTTGGAGTTGGCCGCCGCCGACGTGTGGGCCACCGGGGTGTCGCCGGACAGCTACCCGACCCAATTCCTGCGCGCGGACCTCGATGCGCTCGGGGTGATCCCCGCCGACCAGTTGACCAGCGTGCCCGACGGCACCCGGGTGCTGATCGCCGGCGCGGTCACCCACCGGCAGCGGCCCGCGACCGCCCAAGGCGTCACCTTCGTGAACCTGGAAGACGAGACCGGGATGGTCAACGTGCTGTGCACCCCGGGGGTGTGGGCGCGCCACCGCAAGCTGGCGCAGACCGCGTCGGCGCTGCTGATCCGCGGTCAGCTGCAAAACGCCAGCGGTGCGGTCACCGTGGTCGCCGAGCGGCTGGGCCGGCTCACCCTGGCGACGGGATCGCGCTCGCGCGACTTCCGCTGACGCCGTCGAACGTGCATCCACGGCGGAAATCGCGCCGAAATCCCGCCCTGGACGCACGTTCGGCGCAACCACCAGCGACGACGCCCCCACGCGCCGGCCCGCAAGCACCGTCGATGGCGATCTCGTATCATCGCTGGCTGGCCGCGGGTGCAAATCCCGGGCAGGACGGCGTTGTCGGCGATGTGGCTGGGACGGACCGCATCGAGCGACGAGAGGGGAACGTGGTGGGGGCGACACGGATCGGTGTCGGCGTGCGCGGGGAACCGGGCGGCGGCCGATGAGGATCAGCCCGCTGCAGGCCGAGATCTTGGCGATCATCCGCGGCTTCGGCTCGCCGGTGAACACCACCGAGGTGCGGCATCTGCTCAACGAGCAGCGCATCCGACCGCTGGTCGCCGAGCAGGTCTATCACGCACTGGTCACGTTGCAACGGCACCGTCAGGTCCGTCGCGTGCCGCGGCCGGGCACCCGAAACGTCTACTGGGAGCCGCACCCCGATGCGGCGCCCGGGAGTGTGAACCTTCTGAGAAAAACCGGCGGCACCATCGCACCGGATTCACTTTCGGCGGGTTAGCGGGGGTTAGCGGGCGGCCGAGCGGGCAGGCCCGGGTGCGGGCCCGACTGTAGTCTGCGCACATGGCCCTTAACTTGTCCGTCGACGACGTCCTGACCACCACCCGATCGGTGCGCAAGCGCCTCGACCTGGACAAGCCGGTGCCGCAGCAGGTGCTGCTGGAGTGCCTCGAGTTGGCGCTACAGGCGCCCACCGGCTCCAACGCGCAGGGCTGGCAGTGGGTCTTCGTCACCGACCCGGACAAAAAGAAGGCGATCGCCGACATCTACCGCGCCAGCGCCACCGCCTACCTGGACCGGCCCAAACCGGACTACGGCGACGGCGATGTCCGCAGCGAACGGATGGGGCTGGTCACCGATTCGGCGAAATACCTGGCCGAGCACATGCACGAGGTGCCGGTGTTGCTGATCCCGTGCTTGGAGGGGCGGGTGGAGCAGGCGCCGCTGGGGCTTAGCGCCTCGTTTTGGGCGTCGCTGTTCCCGGCGGCGTGGAGTTTTTGCCTGGCGCTCCGCTCGCGCGGACTGGGCTCGTGCTGGACGACGCTGCACCTGCTCGGCGACGGGGAGAAACGCGCCGCCGAGGTGCTGGGCATTCCGCACGAGCGGTACAGCCAAGGCGGCCTGTTTCCGATCGCCTACACCAAGGGCACCGAGTTCAAGCCCGCCAAACGGTTGCCGGCCGAGCAAGTGACCCACTGGGACAGCTGGTGATCTAGACCGCGCCGGCAAACCGGTGCTGACGCCACGCCTCGTACACGGCCACCGCGGCGGCGTTCGACAGGTTCAGTGACCGCCGACCCGGCAGCATCGGGATCCGGACCTGTTCGGTGATGTGGTCGTCGGCCAGCGTCGCCGCATCCAAACCGGTGGGCTCCGGGCCGAACAACAACACGTCCCCGGCGCGATAGCGCACATCGGCAAACGAGGTGGTGGCGTGAGCGGTGAAGGCGAACACCCGATCCGGGCGCAGCGCCGCCCAGGCCGCCGGCAGCGACGGGTGCACGGTGACCGACGCCAGGTCGTGATAGTCCAGCCCGGCACGGCGCAGTTTGGGCTCGGACAGGTCGAAGCCCAGCGGCTCGACCAGGTGCAGCTCCGCGCCGGTGCCCGCCACCATGCGGATTGCGTTGCCGGTGTTAGGCGCGATGCGGGGCGAGTAAAACATCACCCGAAACATCGCTCGATCATGACAAGGTCGTGAGAAATTTGCTCGCACCCCCATCTCGCGACACGCCGCAGGGTGGCTAACTCTGTCTGTTCAGTAAGGATTGTGGTAATGCGAGCCGCGTACTGTCATACTCGTCGAATTGCCACGCCCTAATCTCACCCCGCCGTGTACGCGAGCGGGTGAATCTGCAGGAAGTGTATGAATACGGCGCTAACAGTGAAATTCAACGGAGCGGTCGGTAGTACGACCGTGGGCCGGTGACCCTGTTCGCCCACCCGACCGGGCAAGAATCGGTGTCGGGGGAGAGCAACGATGCGCCGGAGGCGCCGACCAAACGCCCGCCGCGATGGTCGGTGAGCAACTGGCCGGTCCGCTGGAAGGTGTTGGCGATCGCGCTGGTGCCGATGGTGCTGGCGATGCTGTTCGGTGGGTTGCGGATCTCCGCGGCGATGAGCGACGCCAGCCAGCTGCGCCGGGCCGCCGACCGGGCCGAGATGATCCCGGCGATCACGAACTACATGGCGGCGCTGAGCAACGTGTTGGTGGTCGGCTCCGCCGGCGGTGACGTCCAAGGGGCGAAGAAGAACTACGAGAGCCGCAAGTACGAGCTGCAGTCGCGGCTGGCGGGCACCGACGTGGCGGCCGACGTGAAATCCGGGGTGACCCGGCTGCTGGACGGCGGTCAGGCGTTGCTGGACAAGGTGTCCTCAACCGGTGTCCCGCTGCGGGACCTGGTGGCCGGCTACACGCTGATCCTGTTGCCGGCTCAGGATGCGATCAACGGGTCGGTGCGCGTCGACAGCGAGCGGATCCGGGCCGAAACCGAGGGCCTGAGCCGCGCGGTCGGGGCCCGCGGCCAGATGATGATGCAGGAACTTATGGTCAACCGGGGCGGCGAGATGCCCGAACCGATGTTGCGGACCGCGATGCTGACCGTCGCCGGCACCGAGCCCTCGACGCTGCTCGGGATCAACAAGGTGCTCGGCGTGGACTCCCCGGACGCCAAAAAGCTCCAGCAGCTGTTTGTGGGCCGGATGACGCTGATGTCCGATCCGACCAGCGCGCTGGCCGGCAACCCGGACCTGCTGCAGGCGATCCACGCCACCGACGAGATCGCCACCCAGGTGATCAAGGACACCACCGGCGCGGTGACCAAAGCGGTGGAGGATCAGCGGCCGCCGACCGGCGCAACGCCGCGAGTCCGCGACACCATCCTGGTGTTCGGCGGCGCTGGCGGTCGCGTTGGTGGGCATCATCTTTGGCGTGGCGGCCACGGTGACCGGATCCACGGTGGTGTTGGCCTTCGCCGGCTGGCTGTTGGCCGGCCCCGCCGCGATCGGCGTGCTGGCCTGGTTCAACGCCGCCGACACCCGCCGCCGGCTCAGCTCGGTGTACTCGGCGCCGACCTGGCTATCCACCGCCTACTGGGTGGTGCTGGCCGCGTGTGCGGTGGGGATCGGCATCGGCGCCTGGCAGATCGCCTTATGGGCCGGCAGGCAGTAGGGACATAACGATGGGTTCACGGCTGGTTCGGTGCGGTTCGGTGCTGCGGTTGGTGGCCGCCGCGGTGCTGGCGTTCGGCTTCGCGTGCAGCGGCTGGGCAACCGGAACCGCGCACGCGGAGGGCGACACCGCCGGCGCCGACCGCTTCGGGGCCTGCCTGGCCTCGCAGAAGGCGGGCGACCTGCTGATCCTGGTGGATGAGTCGGGCAGCCTGAAAAGCACCGACGCGCAGGCGGCGCGGGTGCAGGCGGCCAAGTATCTGGTCGACACCCTGGGCCGGTACGCCGACCGGACCCATTCCCAGCTCGACGTGGCCATCGCCGGCTTCTCCGACAGCTACACGGTGCGCGCGGACTGGGCGCCGCTATCGGAAGCGTCCGCGGATTCGGTGAAGACCAACCTGGACACCCTGGCCCGCCGCAACGACGGGCTGGACACCGACTACTGGCTGGCGCTGGATGGCGCGCGGCAGACGCTGGCGTCGCACACCCAGGGCGACCCCAACCGGTGCCAAGCGATTTCGTGGTTCTCCGACGGCAAGATCGACTACTCGCCGCGGGCCGGCTCCAAGCCGTACGCGCCCGACGTCGACCTGGGCACCCAAGCCGGGGTCGACGAGATGATCAACCGCGCCACCGAGGGCATCTGCCGCGACGGTGGGGTCGCCGACCAGCTGCGCTCCGACGGCATCGTGATGCTGGCCGTCGGGTTGGGCGACCAGGCGGCCTCGAATGCGGACTTCGACGTGATGTCGGCGATCGCCACCGGAACCGGGCTGAACGGGAAGAGCTGCGGCGGCATCAAAAAACCCAAACCCGGCGACTTCTACCCGGTGTCCAACATCGACCAGATGCTGTTCGCGTTCGATGCGCTGAACCCGGACCCGCATATCGACGACACCAAACCGGTGTGTCAGCAGGGCCAGGTGTGCCAGGAGGCGCGACACAACTTCGTGCTGGACCGCTCGGTCAAGGCGGTCAACATCCTCGGCTCCGGCGGCTTGCCCGGCATCGTGCCGTATCTGATCTCCCCGTCCGGGCAGCAACTGCAGCTGCCCAAGGAAGAGGGCAAAAAGCAGGGCACCCTCGACGGGATGCCGGTGCAATTCGAATGGCAGTCGGACTCGGCGCAAACCGTGTCGATTCAAAGCGCGGACAGTCCGCAGTGGCCGGGCCAGTGGGCGATCGTGTACGTCGACACCACCGGCCAGCACGGCGACGCGGTCTCCCGGGTCAACATTCACATCTCCACCGACATCTTCCCGGCGCTGCAGGCCGATCCCGACTCGCCGTGGCGCGCCGGCCAGGTGATGAAGGGCGTGAAGTTCGGGCTGGTCGACGGTGCCGGCACACCGATCGATCCGGCCACCCTGGCCGGTGATGCCGTGATGTCGGCGTCGCTGGCGGTCGACGGCGGGGCGCCGGTCGAGGTGTTGACCTCGGTGCCCAAGGCCGCGATCGGCGACCCCATCGACGTGGACCTCACCAAGGTGAAGGCCGGCGCGGCCACCCTGCGGATGTCGCTGGTGATCACCACCGCGCCCGCCCAGGACCCGCAGGGCGCGCAGATCGCGCCGGGCACCAAACTGTCGCCGCAACAGGTGGATTCGCCGATGCAGATCCTGCCCAAGGTCGGCTTGCCGGTGCCCGGCCAGCACATCGACTTCGGGGATGTGCAGGGCACCAAGGGGGCCACCGCGCAGCTGGAGGTCACCGGCCCGGGCTGTGTGTGGATCGCCGACGGGGAAGCGACGAAGGTGGTGGCCGGACCGGAAGGGATCGGCACCGTCAGCGTGAGCTCGTCGTCCTCCGGCCCCGGAAACTGCCTCAAGGTCGACAAGGACCAGAAGGCCACCTTGCCGGTCACGCTGCACACCGACCGCGACGGGCACGGCGGCCTCAACGGCAGCGTGCCGGTTCACATTGCGCCGCAAGACAAACCCGACGATGCGCAGACCGTCGACGTCACGTTCTCCGCGTCGATGACCAAACCGCTGAGCACCACCAACTTCGTGTTGGTGTTCATCGCGGCGCTGCTGCTGGGCCCGGGCATCCCGTTGGCGTTGCTGTACGCGGCCAAGTGGTACACCGGCAAGATCCCCGGGGTGCCGATGCTGGCCGAGCGGATCCCCGTCGAGGTCGACGCCGGCGCGGTGCAGCGCAACGGGGAACCGTTCGCGATGGCCGACACCGACCTGGTCACCCCGGTTCCCGGCCTGGCCGGCGGCGCGCGCCAGCTCACCGTGCACGGCGTGCAGTTCTCGACGGTCAACGGCCGCAGCCCGTTCGGCACCGCGCACGTCAAGGTGACCGCCCCCGGGTACCTCAGCGCCGGCTCGGACATCCCGTCCACCGACGCCAGCGGCGTGCACGCGGTGCTGCCGCTGGCGGTGCACGGCAAGTGGGTGCTGCTGCACAATCCCGGCGGTGCGGAGAACCGGGCCGAGGTGCTGCTGATGGTGCGTGGGCAGTCCGATGTTCCGGAGCGCCAGAAACTGTACGAGGACATCGAACGTCGGCTGCCCGACCTGCTGGCCGGGCTGCGGCTACGCGCGGCCGGCGCCAACCTGTTGACCGGCGGC
>PPEA01000456.1 GCA_002967005.1 Mycobacterium talmoniae | reverse complement strand
TGCCGCGGCCGTGGTGGGAGAAGGACGTCGGGCAAGCGGTGGAGGAGTCGGCGCCGGCAGCGCCGTCGAACACCTCGGCGTACTTCTCCTCCCGCAACCGTGCCAGTGCCGAGCCGCCGGCCCCGTCACGGGACATCGGGGCCCTGCCCGACCTGCGGGATATGGACGCGCTGGCCGCCGAACTGGCGGCCCCGCCGGCCGGATCCTCGGAGGACCTGATCTACCAGCGGATGCTGTCGGAATGGCTGGTCGACCCGCACGAGTTGGCCCGCAGCGCCGACCTGGACTGGAAGACGGTGTGGGACCACGGCTGGTCGGTGGCCGCCGAGGTGGAGAACGTGCCGGTCGCCTCCCACACCGAACAGGGTCTGCCGGTGCGTGAACCCGGCGCCCGGTTGGTGCCCGGCGCGGCCAACGCCGAGCCGGCACCGGGCGCCAATGGCACGGCCAACGGAGCCGACCAGCGGTACCCGGTAGCATCAAACGGCGGGTTCGGAACCGGGTACAAACCTCGGCACGAGGCCCGGGACCGAGACCCCGACGCGATCCGTGCTTCTATCAGCAGTCATTTCGGCGGCGTGCGGCGAGGACGTTCGCACGCCCGACAGACAAGTCAAGGATCTGATCACGAATGACGTACCCGTCGCGCCAATCGGACAACTCACTGGATTGGCTGGTCTCCAACTTCGCCCGCGACGTGCCCGGGGTATCCCACGCGGTGCTGGTCTCCGTGGACGGGCTGCTGGTCGCGGCCAGTGAGCACCTGCCGCCCGACCGCGCCGACCAGCTGGCCGCGGTCTCCTCGGGGCTGGCCAGCCTGGCCACCGGCGCCGCGCAGCTGTTCGAAGGCGGCCAGGTGCTGCAGTCGGTGGTGGAGATGGAAAACGGCTATCTGCTGCTGATGCGGGTCGGTGACGGATCGCATCTGGCGACGCTGGCCGCCACCTCCTGCGACATCGGTCAGATCGGCTACGAGATGGCGGTCCTCGTCGAACGAGTAGGCAGCGTGGTGCAGTCGTCACGACGCGCGCCGCTGCACTCGTGAAGCCCTCGTGAGCCGCTATGGACAACCACGAGTTGCCGGAACCCGCAGCTGAGGCGAGCCTGGTCCGCCCGTACACTCTGACCGCCGGGCGCACCAACACCAACGTCGAGCTTCCCCTGGAAGCGCCGGTGCAAACCCTGCAGTCGGCGCTGTTTCACCGTTGGCCACCGAACGATACGCGAGGCAGGATCGTCCAGCTGTGCACGAAGAGCCCGTCGGTCGCCGAGATCTCGGCGCGGTTGGATTTGCCGCTGGGTGTCGCGCGCGTCCTGGTCGGCGATCTGGTCACGTCGGGATACCTTCGGGTACGCCGGACGTGGATGACCGTTCGACCCGCGACGAACGCCGCGAACTCATAGGAAGGACGCTCCGTGGCCTACGAGCACTCGGATAGGCGGGACGCCGCCTCGACGAAGATCGTCATCGCGGGCGGGTTCGGTGTCGGCAAGACCACGTTCGTCGGCGCGGTTTCGGAGATCATGCCGCTGCGCACCGAGGCTATCGTCACCGATGCCTCCGCCGGCGTGGACGCGTTGGACGCGACCCCCGACAAGCGCACCACCACGGTGGCGATGGACTTCGGCCGGATCACCCTGGACGAGGACCTGGTGCTGTACCTGTTCGGGACGCCCGGCCAGCGACGGTTCTGGTTCATGTGGGACGACTTGGTGCGCGGCGCCATCGGCGCCATCGTTTTGGTGGACTGTCGGCGGCTGCAGGACAGCTTCGCCGCCGTGGACTTCTTCGAGCACCGCAACCTGCCGTTCCTGATTGCGGTCAACGAATTCGACGGCGCGCCACGGTATCCGGTCGCCGAAGTGCGTAAGGCGTTGACGCTGCCCGACCACATCCCGGTGATCACCGTCGACGCGCGGGACCGCAAGTCCGCGACCGACGCCCTGATCGCGGTAAGCGAATACGCGCTGACCAGCCTGGCGCCCAGCTGACCGTGCCGCAGTGGGCCGACCGCGAGTTTGTCGGTCACGATTTCCGCGACGAGGACCTGTCCGGGCTGCACACCGAGCGTGCGGTGTTCGACGAATGTGATTTCAGCGGGGTCAATCTCGCCGAATCGCAACACCGGGGCTCCGCGTTCCGCAACTGCCGATTCGAGCGAACGTCGCTGTGGCACAGCACGTTTGTTCAGTGCAGCATGCTGGGTTCGGTGTTCGTGCGCTGCCGGCTGCGACCGCTGACGCTGGACGAGGTGGACTTCACGCTGGCCGTGCTCGGCGGGAACGACTTGCGGGGTGTCGATCTGAGCGGCTGCCGGCTACGGGAGGCCAGCCTGGTGGAAGCCGACCTGCGTAAAGCCAAGCTGCGGGGCGCCGACCTGACCGGCGCGCGCACCATCGGCACCCGGCTCGACGAGGCCGATCTGCGCGGCGCGCGCATCGACCCGACGGTGTGGACCACCGCGTCGTTGACCGGGGCGCGCATCGACATCACCCAAGCGTTGGCGTACGCGGCCGCGCACGGGCTGCGGTTGGACTCGTCGACCGACGGCTAAGCCCGCTTTAGCGCTTGAGCCGGATGTTCCACCACACGATGCCGGTGTAGAGCACCGACAGCACGCACAGCATGGCCATGTCGAGCCACCAGATGCCCTTGGTGTGGTTCCACAGATGGTCTTTCGGGATCTGCTGGACGTCAAGCGGCGGGGTGCACCCCTTCGGCGCCACCGGGTTTGGGGCCGCGGCGGTTGGCTTCGGCATGCAATCCTGGGGGATCGCGTCATGGTGCAGCAGGTGGTTGAAGTCGATGGTCGAGGCGCCCGCGGCGTAGCCCCACCGTGCCGGCGTCACCCACGACATCTGGTCCAGCCCGAGCCGGCCGGTCACCGGGATCATGCCGCCGCACAACACCAGCTGCGACATGATCGACACCACCAGCATCGGCATGATCTGCTCGTTGGACTTGGCGAACGACGACAGCGCCAACCCGAGGACCGCCGAGGCCACGCAGCAGCCGGCGACGGTGAGGTAGAGCGCAAAACTGGCGCTGCCGAACATCGGATTCGCGGGATCGGGCGCCTTCTTGCCGATCAACACGATGCTCGTCGCAATTGCCGCCTGCGCGATCGCGAACACGCAGAACACCGCGATCTTGGCCAGCAGGTAGGCGGGGGTCGACAGACCCACCGCTTGTTCTCGCTTGAAGATGGGGCGCTCGCCGATCAGGTCACGGATGGTCAGCGCGGTACCCATGAAGACGGCACCGATAGTGAGCAGCACCATGATGTACTGCGGTTCGGTGGGCGCGTCCGACCCCGGCATGCCAAGGCCCCCGTCACCTTTCACGGTCAGCGACAGCGAACCCATGATGAACGGCAGCACCGCCAAAAAGACGGTATAGCCGCGGTCGGAGATGATCAGCCGCACCTGACGGCGCGCGATCGTGGACAACTGTTTTCGCACGCTGGTCGCCGCGGCTTTGCCGAGGTCGGCCGGCGGTGTCTCGGCGACCGCGACCGAGGACCGCTGATGTCCGCTGCGTTCCAGGAACCGCCGGTTGGCTTCGTCGGGGTCGGCGCCCACGTTGGCGAAGATGTCGGCCCAGTTCCGGGTGCCCAGCGCGGTCTCCACCTGGTCGGGCGGACCGAAGAAGGCGGTCTTACCGCCGGGCGCCATCAGCAGGATTTGGTCGCAGACGTCCAGGTAGGACACCGAGTGGGTGACCACCAGCACCACGCGGCCGGCGTCGGCCAGCCCACGCAGCATCAGCATCACCTGCCGGTCCAGCGCCGGGTCCAGCCCCGAGGTCGGCTCGTCCAGGATCAGCAGCGACGGCCCGGTCAGCAGCTCCAACGCCACCGAGGCGCGTTTGCGCTGGCCGCCGGAGAGCTTCTCCACCCGGGTGTCGGCGTGCTTGGTCAGCTCCAGCTCTTCGAGCACCTGGGCCACGGCCTGGTCGCGGTCGGCTTTGCTGCTGTCGGGCGGCAGCCGCAGCTCGGCGGCATACCCCAACGCCTGGTTCACCGTCAGCTGGCGGTGCACCACATCGTCCTGCGGGACCATCCCGATCCGGCTGCGCAGCGAGGCGTATTCGGTGTGGATGTTGTGACCCTCGAACAGCACCGACCCGGCGCTGGGGGAGGTGTAGCCGGCGATCAGCCGCGACAACGTCGACTTGCCGGCACCGGAGCCGCCGATGATGGCGGTCAGGGTGCCGGGGCGGGCGGTCAACGTGATGTTGTTGAGGAGCCGCTTGCCGCCCTCGACGTCGAAGCAGACGTCGCGCACCTCCAGGCCGCCGGTGCGGGTGGCGGCCTCGGTGCGGCGCACCAAGGTGCCACCGGTGAAGGTCAGGTCGACGTTGCCGATCGTGACCACGTCGCCCTCGTTGAGGATCGCCGACCCGATCCGGGTGCCGTTGACGAACGTCCCGTTGATGCTGCGGCTGTCCCGGATCTCGGTGCCCAGCGGGGTTGGCACCAGCATCGCGTGATGCCGGGAGGCCAGCACGTCGGAGATGACGATGTCGTTGTCGGTGGCCCGGCCCAGGGTCAGCGCGCCGGACGGCGCCTCGGGTGCCGCCGCGCCCGGACGCAGGATGTCCATCATCTTCGTCGCGAAGTTGCCGACCGTCCGGCGGCTGGCGCGGCCGGGTGAACCCCAG
>PPEA01000455.1 GCA_002967005.1 Mycobacterium talmoniae | reverse complement strand
CGCCACCGCAGTCTCGGTGCCGTCCACCGCAGTCTCGGTGCCGTCACCGCAGTCTCGGTGCCCTAACTGCAGTCTCGGCTGCCTCACCGCAGTCTCGGTGCCGCCACCGCAGTCTCGGTGCCCTCACCGCAGACTCGAATCGGCCACACCCGTCGTTGGCGCTCAGCGGGCCCCACCCGTCATGGGACCTAGCCCCGACGCCGAACGGCCATTCCGGTCACGACCGGACGGGTAGCCTCCCGCCGCGGCGCAGCGTGGGGGAGGATCCAGAGGACTTTGCGATTCCTTGGTACGCGATACTGGTCGCCGTACACCACGCGGAGCCCTAAAGACCCAACGCCGGGAGAAATGCCATGTGCGCCGAGCAGCCGACCATCATCTACACGCTGACCGACGAGGCGCCGATGCTGGCGACCTACGCCTTTCTGCCGGTCGTGCGGGCGTTTGCCGAGCCGGCCGGCATCAAAATCGAGGCCAGCGACATCTCGGTGGCGGCGCGCATCCTGGCCGAGTTCCCCGATTACCTGACCGACGAGCAGCAGGTCCCGGACAACCTCGGCGAGCTGGGCCGGCTGACTCAGCGTGCCGACACGAACATCATCAAGCTGCCCAACATCAGCGCCTCGGTGCCGCAGCTGGTCGCCGCGATCAAGGAGCTGCAGGGCAAAGGCTTCAAGGTTCCGGACTATCCGGAGAACCCGAAGACCGATGAGGAAAAAGAGCTGAAGAAGCGCTACGCCAACGTCTTGGGCAGCGCGGTGAACCCGGTGCTGCGGCAAGGCAACTCGGACCGTCGCGCACCCAAGGCGGTCAAGGAGTACGCGCGCAAGCACCCGCACAGCATGGGCGAGTGGTCGATGGCGTCGCGCACCCACGTCGCGACCATGCGGCACGGTGACTTTTATCACGGCGAGAAGTCGATGACGTTGGACCGCGCGCGCGGCGTGAAGATGGTCCTGGTGACCAAGGGCGGCGAGACGATCGTGCTCAAGCCGCAGGTCTCGCTGCTGGCCGGCGACATCATCGACTCGATGTTCATGAGCAAAAAGGCACTGTGCGACTTCTACGAGGAGCAGATGGAGGATGCGCGCCAGACCGGGGTGATGTTCTCCCTGCACGTCAAGGCGACGATGATGAAGGTCAGCCACCCCATCGTGTTCGGTCACGCGGTCAAGGTCTTCTACAAGGACGCCTTCGCCAAGCATCAGGAGCTGTTCGACGAGCTGGGCGTCAACGTCAACAACGGGCTGGTCGACCTCTACAACAAGATCGAGTCGCTGCCGGCCTCGCAGCACGAGGAGATCATCCGCGACCTGCACGCCTGCCACGAGCACCGGCCCGAGCTGGCGATGGTCGACTCGGCCAAGGGCATCTCGAACTTCCACTCGCCGTCCGACGTGATCGTGGACGCCTCGATGCCGGCGATGATCCGCGCCGGCGGCAAGATGTACGGCGCCGACGGGCGGCAAAAGGACACCAAGGCGGTCAACCCGGAGTCCACCTTCGCCCGGATCTACCAGGAGATCATCAACTTCTGCAAGACCAACGGCCAGTTCGATCCGGTGACCATGGGCACCGTCCCCAACGTCGGCCTGATGGCGCAGCAGGCCGAGGAGTACGGCAGCCACGACAAGACCTTCGAGATCCCCGAGGACGGGGTCGCCAACATCGTCGACCTCACCACCGGTGAGGTGCTGCTGAGCCAGGAGGTGGAAGCCGGCGACATCTGGCGGATGCCGATCGTGCGCGACGCCCCGATCCGGGACTGGGTCAAGCTGGCGGTCACCCGGGCGCGCAACTCCGGTATGCCGGTGGTGTTTTGGCTCGACGACGAGCGCCCGCACGAGAACGAGCTGCGCAAAAAGGTCGAGACCTACCTCAAGGACCACGACACCGCGGGCCTCGACATCCGCATCATGCCGCAGGTGTGGGCCATGCGGTACACGTTGGAGCGGCTGATCCGCGGCAAGGACACCATCGCCGCGACCGGCAACATCCTGCGCGACTACCTCACCGACCTGTTCCCGATCCTGGAGCTGGGCACCAGCGCCAAGATGCTGTCGATCGTGCCGCTGATGGCCGGTGGCGGCATGTACGAAACCGGGGCCGGCGGTTCGGCGCCCAAGCACGTCCACCAGCTGGTGGAGGAGAACCATCTGCGCTGGGATTCGCTGGGTGAATTCCTGGCGCTGGCCGCCAGCCTGGAAGACATCGGCATCAAGACCGGCAACGCGCGCGCCAAAATCCTGGGCACCACCCTGGACGCGGCGATCGGCAAGCTGCTGGACAACAACAAGAGCCCGTCGCGCAAGACCGGTGAACTCGACAACCGGGGCAGCCAGTTCTACCTCGCCATGTACTGGGCGCAGGAACTCGCCGCGCAAAGCGACGACGAGGACTTGCAGCAGCACTTTGCCGCGCTGGCCGAGACGTTGACGAAGAACGAAGACGCCATCGTGGCCGAGCTCAACAAGGCCCAGGGCGAGGCGGTGGACATCGGCGGCTACTACGCGCCGGATGCCGAGCTGACCACGGCGGTGATGCGACCGAGCACGACGTTCAACGCCGCGCTGGACGCCGCGGCAGGCTGAGCCGGCCGCCGACCTGCGCAAACGGGCCCCGCTTGTAGGGTTGGGGCATGAGCGGGACGAAGCTGTCCAACAAGATCAAAGTCGACGGCACGGTCGTTGAGCTCGATGGCGACGAGATGACCCGGGTCATCTGGCGGCTCATCAAAGACATGCTCATCTTCCCCTACCTCGACATCAACCTGGACTACTACGACCTGGGCATCGAGAACCGCGACGCCACCGACGACCAGGTGACGATCGACTCGGCGTACGCTATCAAGAAATACGGCGTGGGGGTCAAGTGCGCGACCATCACCCCCGACGAGGCCCGGGTCAAGGAATTCAACCTCAAGCACATGTGGCTGTCGCCGAATGGCACCATCCGAAACATTTTGGGCGGCACCATTTTCCGCGAGCCCATCGTGATCTCCAATGTGCCGCGGCTGGTTCCGGGCTGGACCAAACCGATCGTCATCGGCCGGCACGCGTTCGGCGACCAGTATCGGGCCACGAACTTCAAGGTCGATAAACCCGGCACCGTGACGCTGACCTTCACGCCCGAGGACGGCAGCGAGCCGATCGTGCACGAGATGGTGACCATGCCCGCCGACGGCGGCGTGGTGATGGGAATGTACAACTTCAAGAAATCCATCCAGGACTTCGCCCGCGCCTCGTTCGCCTATGGGCTGCAACAGAACTACCCGGTGTACCTGTCGACCAAGAACACCATCCTCAAGGCCTACGACGGCATGTTCAAAGACGAGTTCGAGCGCATCTACGACGAGGAGTTCAAGGACAGGTTCGAAGAAGCCGGGCTGTTCTACGAGCACCGGCTGATCGACGACATGGTGGCCGCCTGCCTGAAGTGGGAGGGCGGCTACGTGTGGGCGTGCAAGAACTACGACGGCGACGTGCAGTCCGACACCGTCGCGCAGGGCTACGGCTCGCTGGGCTTGATGACCTCGGTGCTGATGACCGCCGACGGCAAGACGGTGGAGGCCGAAGCCGCGCACGGCACCGTCACCCGCCACTTCCGGCAGTACCAGGCCGGCAAACCCACTTCGACGAACCCGATCGCCTCCATCTTCGCCTGGACCCGCGGACTGCAGCACCGCGGTGACCTGGACAACACCCCCGAGGTGACCCGGTTCGCCCAGAAGCTGGAGCAGGTCGTCGTCGCCACCGTCGAGGGCGGTCAGATGACCAAGGACCTGGCGTTGCTCATCGGCGAGGATCAGGCCTGGCAGACCAGCGAGGAGTTCCTCGGCTCGATCGCCGACAACCTCAAGAAGGCCCTCGCCTAGCTTCGGCGCCCGCCGAACGTGCGCTCACGGCGGAGATTCGCCCGAAATGTCGCCGTGGCCGCACGTTCGGCGCGGGGCTAGCTGGCCGGCGGGGCTTCGGCGCCCGGAACGTATCGGTCGAGGAACTCGGTGATGGTTTCGGTGACCCGACCGGGCGCCTCGAACATCGGGATATGACCCAGTCCGTCGAGGGTGGTGATCTGGCTGCCGGCGGGCAGCTGGGCCTGGAAGTAGCGGTGCGACCGCGGGCCGGGAAACACCCGGTCCTTTTCGCAGATCACCAGGTGCGCGGGCACCGCCGTCTGGGCCAGCTCCACCAGCCCCGGCAGCAGCAGCGTCTTGATCAGCAGCTGAAAGTACGCCGGGCAGTGCGTCACGTCGTCGATGATCGCCACCAGCTCGGGTTCGCTGACCCCGTCCGGTGGCCCACTGATGGGCAGGGTGGCCAGCCGCCGACTCCACGGCAGCCGCAACACCCGCGGCCCCAGCAGTGTGGCCAGCGCCCACACCGGCAGGCCCGCAACGAACTTGGCGATCACCTCGAACTTGGTGGGGCTCCACCGGGTCCAGCCGCCGGCCGGGGCGATCCCGGTGACGGTGCGCGCCCGGCCGCGCCGTTCCAGTTCGAACGCCACCCAGCCGCCCAGCGAGTTGCCGACCAGGTGGGCGGTGTCCCAGCCCAGTTCGTCGAGTTGCCGCTCGACGTGGTCGGCCAGCACGTGGGAGCTGAGAAACCAGGTGCCGGCGTCCGGCCCGCCGTTGTGGCCCGCCATGGTGGGGGCGAACACCTCATAGCGGCCGGTGTCGGCGAGTTGGCGGGCCACCGTGTCCCACACCAGCTGGGAAATCAGGAACGGGTGCAGCAGCAGGACCGGTTCTCCGGTACCCAGATGGATCGGCGCGCGCGTGGTCGGGGGCATGCGCCCGACATTATGGCGATACCGCCGGTACCGCAATAGTTGACGCGGCGGTCACCCGGGCCACTTCCGCACCTCGTTTTCGCCGAGATCGACGTTTCCGGGGCGCCGTCTCGCGTTTTGTCTCCAAAACGTCGATCTCGGCGCAACAGGCGGGTGGAGGGGCGGCCCCGCTACCGCCGGCGGTAGGGCGCCAGGTAGGCCGGCAGCGCGGTGCCGGGGTCCAGGTCGTCGGCCGGCTCGGCGGGCGCGGCGGACACTGCCAGCGGCACCACGCCGGCCCAGTGCGGCAGCGCAAGATCCTCGGGATCGTCGACCGGGCCCCGCTGCGCACCTTGGCGGACACCTCG
>PPEA01000454.1 GCA_002967005.1 Mycobacterium talmoniae | reverse complement strand
GACCAACTTGCGGCGGCGCTGGCCCCCCGCGCTGGCCGACGGCTGGTCGGTGGCCTCGGCCGACGCCCATCGCAAGGGCCGTAACGGGGTCGCGGTGCTGAGCCGCCGACCGTTCACCGCGGTCCGGGTCGGGTTACCGACCGCCGACGAGTTCGCCGACCACGGCCGCTACCTGGAGGTCGATGTGGACGGCTGTCCAGACAAAACGGCCGGCGGCCTGACCATCGCCAGCGTCTATGTGCACACCGGCGAGGCCGACACCCCGCACCAGGCCGAGAAGGAGCGGTTCATGGCCGGGCTGGCCGCGCGGATGGCCGCGCTGTCCCGGCAACGCCGCGACGTGGTGGTGTGCGGCGACTGGAATATCGCGCACACCGAAAACGACATCAAGAACTGGAAGGGCAACGTCAAAAAGTCGGGATTCTTACCCAGCGAGCGGCAGTGGCTGAGCGACCTGCTGGCCGCCGGCTGGGTGGACGTGGTGCGTCACCTGCACCCCGACACGGCCGGGCCCTACTCCTGGTGGTCGTGGCGGGGCCGGGCGTTCGACAACGACGCCGGCTGGCGCATCGACTACCAGCTGGCCAACAAGCGGCTCGCCGCGCGGGTGCGGGCCGCGCGGGTGGAACGCGCCGACGCCTACGCGCTGCGCTGGTCGGACCACGCGCCGGTCACCGTCGAATACGGGCGTGACAAGATCGGACCATCATGAGTACGGCTACCGGATCGCGTCGCGTCGTCTTCTCCGGCGTGCAACCCACCTCGGGTTCGCTGCACCTCGGCAACGCGTTGGGGGCCATCACCCACTGGGCGGAACTGCAAGACGACTTCGACACCCTGTTCTGCGTCGTCGACATGCACGCCATCACCATTCCGGGTTGGGACCCCGAGGCGCTGCGGGCCAGCACCCTGGTCACCGCCGCGCAATACCTGGCGCTGGGCATCGATCCGGCGCGCAGCACCATCTTCGTGCAAAGCCACGTCCCCGCCCACGCCGAACTCGCTTGGGTGCTGGGCTGTTTCACCGGGTTCGGGCAGGCGTCGCGGATGACGCAGTTCAAAGACAAGTCGCATAAGCAGGGCACCGAATCCACCACGGTGGGCTTGTTCACCTACCCGGTGCTGATGGCCGCCGACGTGCTGCTGTACAACACCGACGTGGTGCCGGTCGGGGAGGACCAGCGCCAGCACCTGGAGTTGGCCCGCGATCTCGCGCAACGGTTCAACGCCCGCTTCCCGGACACCTTCGTGGTGCCCGAGCCGATGATCCCCAAGGCCACCGCCAAGATCTACGACTTGGCCGACCCGACCGCCAAGATGAGCAAATCGGCGGCCACCGACGCCGGGCTGATCAGCCTGCTCGACGATCCGGCGGTCAGCGCCAAAAAGATCCGCTCGGCCGTCACCGACAGCGAACGCGAGATCCGCTACGACGTCGACGCCAAACCCGGGGTGTCCAACCTGCTGACCATCCAGTCCGCGATCACCGGCACCGATGTCGACAAGCTGGTCGACGGCTACGCCGGGCGCGGCTACGGCGACCTGAAGAAGGACACCGCCGCCGCCGTCGCCGACATCGTCGCCCCGGTCAAAGCCCGCGTGGACGAGTTGCTGGCCGACCCGGCCGAGCTGGAGCGGATCCTGGCCGCCGGTGCCGAGCGGGCCGCCGATGTGGCGGCGAGAACCGTCGAGCGGGTCTATGACCGGGTCGGGTTTTTGCCGCCGCGCCGCTGAGTGGGCGGGCGTGCGCGCAGAATGCCCGCGGGTTGCGGCGTGTCGCCGGACCACCGGGCCCGCTCGCGGCGATTAGATAAGGGTCGTGACCGCCCCGGATAAGCCAGGCATCCTTGACCGGCTGCGGGCCCGGTACGGCTGGTTCGACCGGGTGATGCGGGCCCAGGAGCGCTACAACGACTGCAAGGGCAACTTCTTCGCCGCCGGACTCACCTACTTCACCATCTTTGCGCTGTTCCCGCTGCTGATGGTCGGGTTCGCGGTCACCGGGTTCCTGCTGTCCCGGCAGCCGGGCCTGCTTGCCGAAACCCAGAACCGGATCCGGGCCGCGGTCTCCGGCAACTTCGGGCAGCAGCTGATCGACCTGATGGATTCGGCGATCCAATCGCGTACCTCGGTGGGGATCATCGGTTTCGCGGTGGCGGCCTGGGCGGGGCTGAGCTGGATGGCGAATCTGCGGGAGGCGCTCAGCGAGATGTGGGAACAACGCATCGAGCCGGCCGGTTTCGTCCGCACCAAGCTGTCCGATCTGGCGGCGATGGTGTCGATGTTCGCGGCGATGATCCTCACCATCTTCTTGACCGTGCTCGCCGATCCCGCGGTGATGGCCCGGGTGTTGAGCTGGATGGGCATCCACGACCTGCCGCTGCTGGGGGCGCTGCTGCGGGCGGTGTCGTTGCTGATGTCGCTGCTGGTGTCGTGGCTGCTGTTCACCTGGGTGATCGCCCGGCTGCCGCGGGAGTCGATCAGCTTCGCCAGCTCGATCCGGGCGGGACTGATCGCCGCGGTCGGCTTCGAAGTGTTCAAGCAGGTGGCCTCCATCTATCTGCAGTCGGTGGTCAACAGCCCGGCCGGGGTGGCGTTCGGGCCGGTGCTGGGCCTGATGGTGTTCGCCTACATCACCGCCCGGCTGATCCTGTTCGCCACCGCGTGGGCGGCGACGTCCCCGGAAAACTGCGCGTCGCCCCGGTCGAGCCACCCGAGCCGGCGTTGATCACCCCGCGGGTGCGGGCCGACGATGGGTTGAGCGCCCGCCAGGCGTTGGCCGCGACGGCGGTGGGAGTCGTTGGCGCACTAGGGTTTTCCCGGCTGCTGCGCCGACGCAAGGGTTAACCCGCGGCGGGTCAGCCCAGTTGCTGGCGCACCACGCATGCGCCTGCGGGGTGATGGGATCGAGGATGTCGTCGTAGTCCTCGTGCTTGTCGACGTAGGCGGCGACAAACGGGCAGATCGCCACGATGCGTTTCCCCGCGGCGCGGGTGTCGTCCAGCGCCGCCGCCGTGAGCTGGCTGCCCAGGCCGCGGTCACCGAATTCGTCGCCGATTTCGGTGTGGTAGAAGATGCGTTGCGCACCGCTGTCCACGTAGGCGGCCAACCCGGCCCGTGTCCCGTCGACGCTGATTTCGTACTGCTTCGGGGTAGTGGTGACCGTCGGCTGGGTGATGTTGCCCCGTCGTTTGCGGTTGAAAATGTGCGTAGCCCCCTCCATGTCGGTGGTGCGGATGATAGTCGCTCCGCAGCCGCTCGACGGCTTAACCGACCACCTTGAGCCCGACGATGCAGCCGATCACCCCGGCGATCAGCAGCACCCGGGCCAGCGACGCGGGTTCGCTGCCGGTCGCCATCGCGTAGACGACGGTCAGCACCGCCCCGATGCCGACCCACACCGCGTAGCTGGTCCCGGTGGGTAACTCGCGCATCGCGACACCCAACCCGATCATCGAGCCGGCCAGGGCGACGCCGAACACCACCGAGGGAACCAGCCGGGAAAGGCCGTCGGATTTACCCAGTGCGGTCGCCCAAACGGCTTCCAGCACACCGGATGCCACCAGAATCAGCCATGCCATGACCCACCTCCGCATGCGCCGTCTTGTCGCTGGCCCGGTACGGTGCGCCTCGTCGGGTGTCAGGTGCTGACCGGATCGAGGGTAGCAAATGGCTGCCAATCGCCGTCGGCCATGACCCGGGCTACCCGCAGATCCTGGTCCAGCACAACAAGATTGGCGGCCGCGCCGGCCCGTAGGCGCCGACGTCGTCGAGTCCGAGCGCCCGGG
>PPEA01000453.1 GCA_002967005.1 Mycobacterium talmoniae | reverse complement strand
ATCCTCGGGTCCGTTGCCGGGCAGCGGCACGATGGTGACGGTGGCCGCCGGCAGCTCGGGCAGCGGGTCGATCGGCGGCGGCCGCCACCGGACCGGGTTGATGCGCGGTTTGTCGCCCACGGCACCGACTTTAAGGCCGCGTCAGGATCGCCGGGCGGAACTCGGTGGCGAGGTCAGGTGGTTTTGGTGACCTGCTGGGCGGGCGCGTCGGTGTCGTTGCCGTTCGGTAGCGCGGCGGGCCAGCGGCCGCCGTTCTCCCAGAAGTGCCGGATGTACTCCAGCTGGATGCCCTTGGTTTCCGGGGCGTACCGGTAGATAAAGCCGAAGCTGAGCAGCGCCAGCACGCCGAACACGGCGAAGGTGGTCGCACCGCCGAGTGTGGTGAGCATCGTCAGGAACACGGCGACCACGATCGCGTTGGCCGTCAAGTTCGTGGTGAGCATCACGCTCGACCCGATCGACCGCAATTTGGCGGGCAGGGCCTCCCCGCCATACACCCACGCCACCGAGCCGAAACCGAAGTGGTAGCCGACCGAGAACAGCAGGATCGCGGTGAACTGGAAGTACGGGAGCGCGCTACCGAGCAGCGGCCCGGCGGCGTAGGCACCGATCAGGGCCAGGTTGGCGACGATCATCACCGCGATCCCGGACAGCAGGATCGGGCGTCGGCCCACCCGGTCGACCAGGACCAGCGAGACGCACATCGCGGCCACGGCCGCAACCATGACCAACGCGGGCAACACCAGCAGGTTGAAGTTTCCGTCAAAGCCCATGTCTTGGAAGATCAGCGGGCCGTAAAAGACGATGGCGTTGATCCCGGTGATCTGAGTGAAGAATCCGAACACGATCAGGAAGACCGTGGCCCGCAGATGCGACCGCTGCAGCATCTCGCGGAGCACCCCGGCGTGGGCCTGCTCTTCTTCTTGTTGAGCGCGGGCGATCTCCGCCAGTTCCTTCTCGGCGTCGGCCTGCGGTTCCACCCGCAGCATTGTTCGGCGCGCGTCGTCGATCCGGCCCTTGAGCATGTACCAGCGCGCGCTGTCCGGCACCTTCAACAACAGTGCGATCATCAGCACGGCGGGGACCGCGGCCGAACCCAGCATCAAGCGCCAGTTGTGGGTATCGGACAGCACGAACGACACCAGGTAGCCGATGATGATGCCGACCACGGACATCAGCCCGTAGGCCACCAGCAGCGAACCGCGTACCGAGGCGGGCACCGACTCGGCCACGAATACCGGAACCACGACCACCGTCACGCCGATCGCCACTCCCAGCAGCAGGCGCACCACCAGCAGCATCGGCAGCGACACCGCCAGCGCGCTGAGAATCGCGAACACCCCGTAGGCGGCGGCCGCCGCGATCAGGGACGTTTTGCGCCCGATGGTGTTGGCCAGCCACCCCCCGACGGCAGCCCCGGCGGCCATCCCGACGACCACCACGGTCGCCACCATCTCTTGGCGTGCCGGCGAGATATCGAAGTCGTTGCCGAGGAACAACAGCGCGCCCGAGACGGGGTCGTAGCCGTAGAGGATGCCGACCGTGGCCGCCGCGACGCCCACCAACAGCACCAACGGGGAGGAGCGGCGCAATTGCGCGATTTCGCCCACCGTCGTCCTCTCCGTTGCGCGGGTTTGGCCCGTATGGACCCTAGAGCAGCCGCGCCGACGCCTCCGCGAGCACGCCGCGCAGGATGGTCTCGATCGCGTCGAATTCGGCCGGGCCGCTGATCAGCGGCGGTGCCAGTACGATCACCGGGTCGCCGCGGTCATCGGCGCGACAATACAGTCCGGCCTCATACAGCGCCGCGGAGATGGCCGGCAGCAAGCGGGCGCATTCGGCGGCGTCGAAGGTTTCCCGGGTCGCCTGATCCTTGACCAATTCGACCGCGTAGAAGTAGCCCTCGCCGCGGATATCGCCGACGATGGGCAGGTCATACAGCCGCTCCAGCGTGCTGCGGAAGGTTGCCGCGTACCCCTTGACGCGGTCGTTGAGGCCTTCGCGCTCGAAGAGGTCGAGGTTGGCCAGCGCCACCGCCGCCGACACCGGATGGCCACCGAAGGTGTAGCCGTGCGGGAACATCGTCGTCCCGTCCCGGAACGGCTCGAACAGCCGGTCGCTGGCGATCATCGCGCCGATCGGCGAGTACCCCGACGTCATGCCCTTGGCGCAGGTGATGATGTCCGGGACGTAGCCGAAGTCGCGGCAGGCGAACATCGATCCGATCCGGCCGAACGCGCAGATCACCTCGTCGGAGACCAGCAGCACGTCGTAGGCATCGCAGATCTCGCGGACCCGGTCGAAATACCCCGGCGGCGGCGGGATGCAGCCGCCGGCGTTTTGCACCGGCTCCAAAAACACCGCGGCCACGGTGTCGGGCCCCTCGAATTCGATCGCCTCGGCGATCCGGTCGGCGGCCCAGGCGCCGAACGCCTTGGCGTCGGTGCGCAACGGCTCCGGGGCGCGGTAGATGTCGGTGTTGGGCACCTTCAGGCCGCCCGGCGTCAGCGGCTCGAACGGCGCCTTGTAGGCCGGCACGCCGGTGATCGCCAGGGCGCCTGCGGGGTGCCGTGGTAGGCGACCGCCCGCGAGATCACCTTGTGCTTGCCGGGTTTGCCGGTCAACTTGAAGTACTGCTTGGCCAGCTTCCACGCGGTCTCGACGGCCTCGCCGCCGCCGGTGGTGAAAAACACCCGGTTCAAATCGCCGGGCGCATAGTGGGCCAGCCGTTCGGCCAGCTCGATCGCGGTCGGGGTGGCATACGACCACAGCGGGAAGTAGGCCAGCTCGCGGGCCTGCTGTGCTGCCGCGGCGGCGAGCTCGTCGCGGCCGTGGCCCACCTGCACGGTGAACAGGCCGGACAACCCGTCCAGGTAGCTTTTCCCGCGGTCGTCGAAGATGGTGACGCCGTCACCGCGGGTAATGATCGGCGGTGTGATGCCCGCGCCGTGCCGGGCGAAGTGGCCCCACAGGTAGCGGTCGGCCTTGGCCGCCAGGGTTGTGGGCGTCGTCTCGGTCATCGCCGCCGAGCCTAACGCCCGGGGACGGCATCACGCCGGGTGCGCGGGGATGATCAGCGGAGGCTGCGGAATGACCTGCGGAGGCGAGCCTGGTGGTCCCCCGGAATGATCAACGGCGCCTGGCGGAATGACTTGCGCCGGGACATCGATGGTGGCGTCGGAGTCGTCGGGGCGTGGC
>PPEA01000452.1 GCA_002967005.1 Mycobacterium talmoniae | reverse complement strand
CGCCGCCCGGCAACTGGCGTCGCGGGCCCGTCGCGCGGTGGCCGCCGATCCGCCGCCGGCGCCGGACCCCGCGCACGCCGAGGTGGTCGGCAAGCTGATGGCGGCGATGGCCGCCGGGAACATGGCCGGGGTGGTGGCGTTGCTGCATCCCGATGTCACATTCACCGGGGACGCCAACCGCAAGGCGCCGACCGCGGCCCAGGTCATCCGCGGCCCGGACAAGGTGGCCCGGTTCCTGTTCGGGCTGGCGAAACGCTACGGGCCGGCGATGGTCGCGTCGAATCAGCTCGCGCTGATCAACGGCGAGCTGGGTGCCTACACACCGGGGGCGCCCGGCGGCGAGGGCTACCAGGCCATGACGCCCCGGATCACCGCAATGACGGTGCGCGACGGCAAAGTCTGCGCGGTCTGGGATGTCGCCAACCCGGACAAGTTCACCGGGTCACCGCTGCGGGTCAGTCGGGCGAATCGGTCAGACAATGAGCGTGCCAGGTAAAACCGCGAAGAAGCTGAGCGCGTTGATGTTCCGCGTCATGGACAAGATGCGCCACCGCGCCGCCTTCGACATCGGCCGTCCCACCCAGGCCGACCAGGTGATCGCCGCCAACTGGAGTTGGCCCACGAACCCTCCCGGTCGCCGAGCGTGTACTCGGCTCGAAAAAACGGCCGAATTCTCGCTCTGAGTACACGCTCGGCGAACGCGCCTTTGCGTTTATGTCAGCGTCAGCGATCGAATTGGGATTGGTGGCGGTCAACTCCCGGTGCCGATACGCTGGCGGGCAGAACCCACGGGAGGGCGCATGGCAGGTAACGCCGCCAAGAAGATGACCGCGCTGATGAACCGCGGGATGGACAAGATGCGTCATCGCGCCGCCTTCGATATCGGCGCCCCCAGCGGCACCGACTTCACCGGATTCGACCAGGCCCACCAGATCGTGCTGGTGACGTTCAAGCGTTCCGGTGAGCCGATGCCCAGCCCGATCAACCACGGGGTGGCCGACGGGAAGATCTACATCCGCACCGATCCCTCCACCGGGAAGGTCAAGCGGATCCGCCGCAACCCGCGGGTGGTGGTGGTGCCCAGCAGTCTGCGGGGCAAACCCAGCGGCCAACCGGTCGCCGGGGTCGCCCGGATCCTGCCCGAGTCCGAGCACGCCCACGCCGAGCAGGTGAT
This sequence comes from Mycobacterium talmoniae, assembly GCA_002967005.1. Taxonomy (GTDB): domain Bacteria; phylum Actinomycetota; class Actinomycetes; order Mycobacteriales; family Mycobacteriaceae; genus Mycobacterium; species Mycobacterium talmoniae. Next base: position 5,430 of record PPEA01000452.1, on the reverse strand, counting down.
CGCCGCGAATTGGAGCCTGCCGATGAAGCTGTTGGAGCGCAGCCTCGATAGAAGCGCCGCGGTGTTCGGCATGCCGATGGCCTATATCGAGATCACGCCCGCGCCGTAACGGCGTTAGGCCCACGGCACCCGGCAGGCGTCCCCGGAGCTGAACCCCTGCTCGGTGATGCCCAGCGCCGAATACATCCGGGCCCGCATGTTCTCCACGCCGATCTGGTAGGTCAGCTCGATCACGCCGGCGTCGCCGAACCGGGCCCGCAGGTCGGCCACCTGCTCGTCGGTGACGTTGTGCGGGTCGGTGGTCACCGCGTCGGCGTAGGCGATGGCGGCGCGTTCGTCGTCGGTGTAATGCGCAGATGTGGCGTAATCGTCGATGTACTTGAGCCTTTCGACGTCCAGCCCATCCAGCCGTTGCAGCATGGACCCGAAGTCCACACACCACGAGCAGCCGATGGTGCGGGCGGTCCAAAACACCGCCAGCTCCCGCACACTGGCCGGCAGGGTGCGCGACCCGCGTTGCAGCAGCATTTCGTGCACGGCGTTGGCGACCAGCAGCCGGGGGTGGTGCGCGGCGACGGTGAACGGCTCGGGGACCTCGCCGAAGCGCCGCTTGGCGTAGCGGTACATGGCGCGGGTCAACCAGCCGGCGCGCTTGGGGGGCAGGGGCTCAATGCGGGTTTTCTGTGTCATACCCGTTAGACGAGGCGGCCCGCCAAAGTGTGACGAGCAGTCCCCCTTTACGCCGCGGTCGATCAGCGGTATACACACGCTCATGAGACGGGCGCCGATCGCGCTGGTGCTGCTGCTTCTCGCGCTCCCGGGGTGTGGCGGCGGGAAACCGGACGTCGCGCCCGCGTCGAGCAGCACAGGAGCCGCGATGAGCACCGCGCCGGGCGGGTTCGCCCTCACCAGTCCCGCATTCGCCGACAACACCCCGATCCCGGTCGAGTACTCCTGTAAGGGCCGCAACGTGCCGCCGCCGCTGCGCTGGGACAAGGTCCCGACGGGCACCCGGGCGTTGGCGCTGGTGGTCGACGACCCGGACGCGCCGGCCGGGCTCTACTTCCACTGGCTGGTCACCGGCATCCCGCCGACCACCACCGAGATCGGTGAGGGTCCGCTGCCGCCGGGCGCGACGGTCAGCCAGAATTCGGCGGGCAAGGCGGAGTACTTCGGCCCGTGCCCACCGGCCGGCACCGGTGTGCACCACTACCGCTTCCAGCTGTACGCGCTGGGCAAACCGGTGACGGTCGCGCCGACGACGCCGGCACCCGACGCCGCCCGGACCATCGCGGATGCGGCCCTCGGCGAGGCCCGCACGGTCGGCCTGTTCGGCTGACGGCAGTCGGAGCGCGAGCGTGCGCAAACGCACGCCAAAACCCCGCTTACAGTGGCATTTTGTGCACGCTCGCGGCCAAAGGCCAAAGGCCAAAGAACTAGCGCGCGAACATCAGCGCGCGCTTGACCTCCTGGATGGCCTTGGTGACCTCGATGCCGCGCGGGCAGGCCTCGGTGCAGTTGAACGTGGTGCGGCAGCGCCACACCCCGTCGACCTCGTTGAGGATGTCGAGCCGCTCGGCGGCCCCCTCGTCACGGGAATCGAAGATGAAGCGGTGCGCGTTGACGATCGCCGCCGGGCCGAAGTAGCTGCCCTCGCTCCAGTACACCGGGCAGCTGGTGGTGCAGCAGGCGCACAGGATGCACTTGGTGGTGTCGTCGAAGCGGGCCCGGTCGGTCTGGGACTGGATCCGTTCGCGGGTCGGCTGGTTGCCGCTGGTCATCAGGAACGGCTTGATCGCGCGGTAGGCGTCGAAGAACGGCTCCATGTCGACCACCAGGTCCTTTTCCACCGGCAGCCCGCGGATCGGCTCGATGGTGATGGTCAGCTCCTGGCTGGCTTTCTTCGGCAGCAGGTCGCGCATCAGCACCTTGCAGGCCAACCGGTTGTTGCCGTTGATCCGCATGGCGTCCGAGCCGCACACCCCGTGCGCGCAGGACCGCCGGAAGGTCAGCGTGCCATCCAGGTAGCTTTTGACATAGATCAGCAGGTTCAGCAGCCGGTCGCTGGGCAGGCACGGCACCCGGAAGCTTTGCCAGCCGGCGGCGTCGGGGTTCTCCGGATTGAACCGGGCGATCTTCAACGTCACCATCACCGCGCCGTCGGGAATCGGCGGCAGCGGCGGGTCACCGGCTTCGGGGGTCTCGACAACCTGACTCGAAGAGGCCATCAGTACTTCCGCTCCTTGGGCTCGTAGCGGGTCTGCACCACCGGCTTGAAGTCCAGCCGGATGTCACTCAGCAGCTCGCTACCTTCCTTGTAGGCCATGGTGTGGCGCATGTAGTTGACGTCGTCGCGGTTCGGGTAGTCCTCGCGGGCATGGCCACCGCGGGATTCCTTGCGGTTCAACGCCCCAACCACCGTCACCTCGGCCAACTCCAGCAAGAAGCCCAGTTCGATGGCTTCCAGCAGATCGGAGTTGAAGCGCTTTCCCTTGTCGTGCACGGTGATTCGGGAATACCGCTCTTTGAGCGCATGAATGTCGGTCAGTGCCTGCTTCAACGTCTCCTCGGTGCGGAACACCGCGGCGTTGTTGTCCATCGACTGCTGCAGCGCGCCGCGGATGTCGGCCACGCGCTCGTTGCCGTGCTCGGACAAAATATCCGCCACCCAGCCGACCACCATGCCGGCCGGGTTCTCCGGCATGTCGACGAAGTCGTGACCCAGCGCGTAGTTCGCGGCGGCGATCCCGGCCCGGCGCCCGAACACGTTGATGTCCAGCAGCGAGTTGGTGCCCAACCGGTTGGCGCCGTGCACCGACACGCACGCGCATTCCCCGGCCGCGTACAGGCCGGGCACCGTGTTGGTGTTGTCGCGCAGCACCTGCCCGGTGATGGTGGTGGGGATCCCGCCCATCGCGTAGTGGCAGGTCGGGTATACCGGCACCAGTTCCTTGACCGGGTCCACCCCCAGGTAGGTGCGGGCGAACTCGGTGATGTCGGGCAGCTTGGCTTCCAGCACGTCCTCACCGAGGTGGCGCACGTCGATGTAGACGTAGTCCTTGTTGGGGCCGGCGCCGCGGCCCTCCAACACCTCGAGCACCATGGAGCGGGCGACGATGTCGCGGGGCGCCAGGTCGACGATCGTCGGGGCGTAACGCTCCATGAACCGTTCGCCGTCGCCGTTGAGCAGCCGGCCGCCCTCGCCGCGCACCGCCTCGGAGATCAAGATGCCCAGACCGGCCAGGCCGGTCGGGTGGAATTGGTGAAATTCCATGTCCTCCAACGGAAGTCCCTTGCGGAACACCACGCCCATGCCGTCGCCGGTGAGGGTGTGGGCGTTGGAGGTGGTCTTGTACATCCGGCCCGACCCGCCGGTCGCGAACACGATGGCCTTGGCGTGGAAGACGTGGATCTCGCCGGTGGCCAGCTCGTAGGCGACCACCCCGGTGGCCACCGGGCCGCTGGCGGTTTCGGAGAGCACCAGGTCCAGCACGTAGAACTCGTTGAAGAACTCGACGTTGTGTTTGACGCAGTTCTGGTACAGCGTCTGCAGGATCATGTGGCCGGTGCGGTCGGCGGCGTAACAGGCCCGGCGCACCGGGGCCTTACCGTGGTCGCGGGTGTGCCCGCCGAAGCGGCGCTGGTCGATGCGGCCCTCGGGGGTGCGGTTGAACGGCATCCCCATCTTTTCCAGGTCCAGCACCGCGTCGATGGCCTCCTTGGCCATGATCTCCACCGCGTCCTGGTCGGCCAGGTAGTCGCCGCCCTTGACGGTGTCGAAGGTGTGCCACTCCCAGTTGTCTTCCTCGACGTTGGCCAGGGCCGCGCACATGCCGCCTTGGGCGGCACCGGTGTGGCTGCGCGTCGGGTACAGCTTGGTCAGCACTGCAGTACGAGCGCGCGGCGCGGATTCCACCGCGGCCCGCATTCCGGCGCCGCCGGCGCCGACGATCACCACGTCGTATCGATGTTGCTGAATCACCGCGTCATCACCTGCATGTTCGAAGTTTCTTGTTTCACGAGACGTTCGCGTCGAAGGTCAGCAGCACGTAGCTGCCCAGGATCAACGTGAACAGCATCGACACCGCCAGCAGGGTGTTGAGCCAGAACTTGGTGGAGTCCTTGCGGGTGTAATCGCCGATGATGGTGCGCATCCCGTTTCCACCGTGCAGTTGCGCCAGCCACAGCAACAACAGGTCCCAGGTCTGCCAGAACGGCGAGTGCCAGCGCTGCGCCACATAGTTGAAGTCGATGCGGTACACCCCGTTTTCCCACATCAGCATCACGAACAGGTGCCCGAGCGCCAAGAACACCAGCACGATGCCGCTAAACCGCATGAACAGCCAGGCGTATTTCTCGAAGTTGGGCATGCCGGCGTGCCGGTGCGGGGACCGCGGATCGCCCAGGCTGGCGGGACGGTCCGGGCTGTACTGGCGGACCGGGGCGAGCTGGCCGCGGCCGAGTTGTAGATCCGGGGCGCTCATCGGAAGTGCTCCATCATGTGAATGCCAATTACCACGGTGGCCGGAACGATGACCAGCAGCCAGATCACGATGATCGACCACAGCATCAGCTTCTGGTAGCGCGGGCCCTGGGCCCAGAAGTCGATCAGGATCACCCGCACCCCGTTGAGCGCGTGGAACAACACCGCGGCCACCAGCCCGAGCTCCATCAGCCCGACGATCGGGGTCTTATAGGTCGCGATGACCTCGTTGTAGGCCTGCGGCCCGACCCGCACCAGCGCGGTGTCCAGCACGTGGACGAACAGGAAGAAGAAGATCGTCGCACCGGTGATGCGGTGCAACACCCAGGCCCACATGCCGGGGTCGCCCCGGTACAGGGTGCGCCGTATTCGCCGCTGTCCATCACGCGGTGCGGGCGTGGGCGGATTTACAGATGCCGCCGTCGTCATCAGCGCCTCCAACGCGATCACTATGGGGAACCGTCGGGTGGACTCTAGACCCAATTGTGGGGGCGAACGAAGTTACTCCGCAGTCATCAGCACGGTAAGACTGGAAAAGTTAGGGTGACCTTTGACGGTGGTCGACGGGTGAAAAGGGCGTTTCGGATGTATTCGGATCAAGTCGGGCATCGCTAGGATGCCCGCCTCCATTGACTGGAACATGTTGCGCGACAAGGCAATCGAAGTTGCGGACCGCGGTTATGCACCCTATTCGCGGTTCCGGGTGGGCGCCGCGGCGCTGGCCGATGACGGTCGGCTGCTCACCGGCTGCAATGTGGAAAATGTCTCATATGGCCTAGGTCTCTGCGCCGAGTGCGGTGTGGTCTGCGCCCTGCACGCCACCGGCGGCGGCCGGCTGGTGGCGCTGGTGTGCGTGCAGGCCTCCGGGGGCGCTGCTGATGCCGTGCGGGCGGTGCCGGCAGGTGCTGTGGGAGCACGGTGGCCCGGAGCTGTTGATCGACCATCCG
>PPEA01000451.1 GCA_002967005.1 Mycobacterium talmoniae | reverse complement strand
CAACGCGGGGACGCCGCCGCGGTCGCCGACGCCGATCAGCAGTTCCACGAGGTGCTGATCGAATGCGCCGACAGTCCGCGGCTGTCCCGGGCGATGCGCACCCTGCTGCTGGAAACCCGGATGCTGCTCGGCGAACTGCACCACGCCTACGGCGACCTGCACGAGCAGGTGGCCGAGCACCGCGCGCTGCGCGACGCCATCGGCGCCGGCGACGAAGTGCTCGCGCTGCGCCTCATCGAGGAGCACATGGACGACGCGGTGCGCCGACTGCTGGCCCGGCGGGTGGCCGGGCCCGCGCGGCAGAGTTAGCGGTCCGAAGCCGGCGGCGGGGCCGCCAGGATCTCGCGGAGCGTGGGCAGCACCCGCCGGTCCTTGGGTCGGTTCGCCGCCTGCTTGGAGCGGACGACATCGGCCAACGCGGCCACTCGCACGGTGACGCCGTACAGCGCCACGGGCGTCGCGTCCCGGCGCAGATCCGGATAGCCCCGGGTGCCGGCGGGCTCGAAGGCCACATCGAGGTCCCCGGCGTCGGTGGTCAGTTTCCAGGTCGTGGCGCTCGCCAGCGTATCGGCGTCGCACGCGAACGGAAGCCCACCGGGCTCGGGTTCGGTCCGGATGCGTGCCTGCAGTTCATCGAGCGCGGCCGCCAGCCGAATGAGGTTGGCGCGCCCGGTCTGTGGCGTGATATCGGCGTCCTCGGTCGGGAACGGCGAGCCGTGGTACACGGCCGCCAAGCCGCCGATGAGCACGTAGGCGACCCGGTGGGCGTCGAGCACCGCAAAGAGGCGGGGGAGGTCGAGTTCCACGTCAGGCTCGTCGGGCTTGTCGCAGCCCGCGCAACTGCCGCACCAGCCGCGCGTGCCGGTCCAGGCGCTCCTGCCCGGTCAAGTCGGCAAGCCGCGACGCCTGGGCCCAGTCGCTGTCGTCGCGCGGTACCAGCATCAGATCTAGGTCGAGACCGCACAGCCGGACCAGGCGGAACACGTCGTCGAGGCTGATGGGCCGGTCCGACCGGCTTCCCACCGCGCGATCGCGGGCTGGGCGGTGCCGGCGCGCGCTGCCAGTTCGGCTTGGCTAAGACCGGCCCTGCGGCGGGCCTCCCGGACCAGATCCCCGCCGTAGGAGCTCATCCAGTCAATATAACAGTTCTGCTATAAACGCACTCAGGTGCGCTCGGCGGGCCGGCCGTATCGACCGGCCGGCCCACCTGCCGATGCGGCCTCAGCCGCCGGGTGCCGGTGCCGGAGCCGTCGTGGTCGTGGCCGTCGTAGGCGTAGCCGTCGTCGACGAACCTTCACTCTCGGGCGCAGCCCCGTTGCATGCGGACTTGAGCACCGTGGCGCCGGGACTCTGGTTCATCGCATTTTGTTCGGCCTCCTGCTGCGTGGCGCCACTGTCGCCGAAGTAGTGATCGCCGTTTTTGACGACCGCACCGCAGTCCGGGGACTTGAAGGAAATCAACACGTTGCAGCTGGGGTTGTTTTGCTGACAGTCGTTGGTCGCAGCCTGGTCGGCAAGATACTGATTCGGTTTATCGGTGGCTACGCCGACGGATTGGCCGTCCGGCGAGACCGCGATCGCCCCCCAGTCCTCGTCGGCGTACGCGGTGGGGGCGATGACGACAGCCATTGCTGCCGCGGCGGTGCCGACGGCCGCAGGGATCATGACACGTCTGCGAAAACTGGTCGCTACCATAGTGATTCCTTTCTCATGCCGGGGGCACGGCAGTGGTCGAAATCGGTGGGGATGGAGGACGGTGCGCGAATGGCGACACCGGCTAATGGGGATGCTCACCTGCTCGGCAACGGTGTGTTTCGCCGCCGCGTTGACACCCCCTTTCAAATTCACAGGCAGCCCGCAGCTTAACCCCGGCCGGTCGGCGCTGGGCCGGGTTTTTCAAAAACCCAACTTGGCTTCCGTTTCCCCGTTTGGGGTGTCTGCGACCGGCTGAACTGCTGTTCTGGTGGTGCCTATCGGCGCAGCAATTTGCGCCTATTAGCCGGGCTCGCTCGTTGGCGCCGCGGTCACCAGGCGATATACGGAACGGCAACCAGTGCCCAGCCGCCGAATAGGCAGCGTTATTCGCGCCGCAGCCGCGACTCCACGAACCGCTCGAGTTCCTCCCACGTCTTGACCGCCGCGGCAAACGGCGCCTTCACCTTGCCGGGCGCTTCGGAGTCCAGCACGTGGGCGACCAGGTTGCCCAGCGGACGGTCGGGATCCAGCGCTTTATCGACGATGTCGTCCTCGGCGTAGGTCCCGACATCGCGGAGCAATTCGACGGCCAGCTCCAGCTGATCGCGGTCCACCGCGTCCGGCCCGTCGGCGAGGTCATCGGCTAGCCCGGTCAGCACGTACACGTTGTCGTCGGTGATGTCCACGGCCAGCGAACCGTCGGTGGCCGCGGTGCGGATGTCGTCGTAGGTGCTCAGGTCGGACAGGTCATGGTCGTGCTCGTCGGCCAGATACCGCGCCAGCGTGCGTTCGGAGCTGAACACGCTGATCCGGCCGTTGCGGCCCAGGAAGATCGGCTGATCGTCGAAATAGCACCGCAGCGTGTAGAACGTCCCGGCGCCGGTCATGATCCGGATCGGGTCGATGCCCACCTTCGCCCAGAAGTCCGCGTCGCTGCCCAGCACCACGTGGTCGCTGGCGCGGGGTGGCGCGTCCTCGGCGTCCTCGGCGGGTTCGTCGGACTCCTCGGCGTCGGCCGCCTCGTCCCCCTCCTCGGTGGCCGCCTCGTCGATCGCCTCCTCCTCTTCGGGGGGAGCTTCGGCCAGTTCGTCGGCGGCGCGGCTCGACGCCGCTGCGTCGACGTCGGGGGTGGTGATCACGTCGTCGAGCGCGCTGAGCACGTTGTCCCAGTTGCGCGCGATGATCTCGCCGATCACATACCAGCGCTTGCGACCGGCTTTGCCCTTGAAGTGCTCGATGCCGCCGGCTACGGTGCCCAGCGTCGGGTTGCCGTTGAAGAACTTCGTCACGGCGGACAGCTCGCACACCGACCCGATCGAGGCGACCACCGCCAGGGTGTTCGCCAGGGTGCGCACCGACTTCTTGGTGGGGTCGTCGGCCACCAACTCCTCGACCGTGACGAGGTCGAACTGGTTGCGCTCGGCCGGATCCAGTTTGTGCGCGTTGGCCTCGGTCAGGCCCGCCCAGCCGGGGTGGTCGGCCAGGTCGTGGTCGGTGTTGGTGCGCACGAAGGCCACCAGGTCGGCCGCCGTCTCGAAGCCGTAGAGGTCCTCCTCCTTGCCGAGGAACGCCTCCCACTCGTCACCTGAATCACGCCAGCGCGGCGCCCACAGCGTGTAGCGGTCACCAGCGGTCAGGCCCAATCGAATGGGCACGAGGTCAGCAGCCATGCGGCACAGGATATCGGCGTCCGTGTCGGGGCCACCCGGTCAGGTCGGCCAAGGTGTCGTGCATCTGCTTGCGGGCCAGCGGCTGGACGGCGGTCCGTTGAGTGTGCACCCAGGGCGTTGAGTGTGCACCCAGGGCGGCGCCACGCCACCAGTCTCCGCCCTGAACGCACACTGAAAATCGTCCGGGCGGTCGCCTCGACCTGACACAGGCGGGCTAGCCGCCCCAGATGTCGGTGATGGCCGGCGCGCGGGCCGCCAAGCCGAGTTTGGGCAGCCCGTACATCTCCTCCAGGGTGGACAGCACGTTGTAGTGGCTGATCGGCTCCACGTAGGTTCCGGGTTTGACGTGGGCGCCGTAGAAGACCGTCGGGATCTGGTTGCGCGAGGCGTTGTCGTCCTCGTCCCAGGTCAAGATCAGCAGGCTGTTGTTGGCCTGCGCCCACTGCGCGTACGCCGACAGGTTCTGGTAGAGCCAGGTGTCACCCCGGGTGATCGACCCGTCGTGCATGTCGTTGTCGAGGTTGGGAATGACGAACGAGACCGTCGGCAGGCCCGCGTAGTTGGCCGGGAACGCCGAAAACGGTAGGGACAGGTTGGCCGGGATGTTGGTGAAGCTGGCCCACGGCACATGTTTGCGCGCGTACTTGCCGGCGCTGCAGACCGTCGAGCCGACGGCGGGCAGGCCTTCGGCGAACCCGGCGAAGGTGTACCCGGCGGCCAGCAGCTGCGCGCCCAGGTTGGCGGCGTTGCCCGCGTTGACCGGGCAGACGTTCTCGGTCACCCCCAGCGTGCTGCCGGCGAACAGCGCGAAATAGTTCGGTTCACTGGGATGCACCTCGGCGAACGATTGCGCCATCATCGCGCCACCGGCGGCCAGTTGGTTGATGTAGGGCGCCGCCTTATTGCCGATGATGTTGGCCTGAGAGCGGTTCTCCTCCACCACGACGACGATGTGGGCGAAGGCGGGCACCGTGGCGGCGGTGAAGCCCGGCGGCGACCCGACCCGCCCGGCGGGCAGTTCCTGCCCCGCGTCGTCGGCGATCCGCACCGCGTACTCGGCGGCGAACACCCGGCCGCAACTGACGAACGTCAACGCCTCCTCACCGGTCTGCGGGGTCCGCACCGCCCGGTCGGTGTGGTAGGCGTCCGCGGCGACCTCGAGTCGACGGAACGGGCGGTCGTAGCGGTCCAGGGTGATCCCCAGCGTCGCCTCCGCCATGCCGTAACCCGGCACCACCGCCTCGGGTTTCAGGCCGTGCGGGGCGAACCGCGCGATGAACGCCTCCAGCGTGTCGGCGTTGATCGGTTCGGCGGCGCAACCGAACACCCGCATGCTGGACAGATCCCACCCGTCCTCCGGCGGCTGCGCCTTCTTGGTGGCCAACGCGTAGGCGAAGTTCGGGGCGAACGACATGCTGCCGCGTTTCCGGGAAATGGTGTCGAGCCAGATGCTGGGGTCCCGCAGGAACGCCAACGTCGGCAAGAATGTGGCGTTCAGCGAGAACAGCAGCGGCGCCAGCATTTTCCCGATCAAGCCCATGTCGTGGTACAGCGGCAACCAGCTGACAATGTGGTCGACGTCGTTGCAGCGCAGCGTCGACACGAACGATTCGGTGTTCACCCACAGCGACGCGTCGTTGACCACCACCGCCTTGGGTTTCCCGGTGCTGCCGCTGGTGAACTGCAGGAACAGGGTGTGGTCGGGCCGACGCGCGGCGGGCTCCAGCGGGTCCTCGGCGTCCAGCGCGTCGGCATGGGCCACCGCGGTGAGCTGCCCGGCGAAGCGTTGGCTGAGCCCCAGCGCCTGGTCCACCCATTGCGGTGTGATGAGCCGGGCGACGTCGGCCGACTCCAGCAGCCCGCCGATGTAATCCAGGTAGGCGTCTTGTTTGCCCAGACCGACCGGGGGATACAGCGGAACCGGGATGGCACCGGCCCACACCGCGGCCAAAAAGCTGGTCACGAACTCGCGGGCGTCGGGCACGATGAGCGCCACCAGGTCGTCGCGGCCGATGCCGCGCGCGACCAACGCGCTGGCCGCGCGCGCGACCACGTCGCGCAACTCGGCGAACGAGACGAAGGTTTCGCTGCGGTCGTCGCCGACGAACGTGAAACCCCGGTCACGGTGTGTGGCATGCAGGTTCAAGGCCTCGACGACCGACATGGGGGCGCGCGATTGGGGCATGTGTTTCTCCTTCTAGGCGATGGCGCGATCAGCCAGGTTCCGGTACTCGCGGGCCAGGCTGCCCACGGTCCGGTCGATTTGTTCGAAGCTGTGTTGGGCGGTGACGAAGAACCGCAGCCGTGCCTGGTCGTTGGGCACCGCGGGGTACATGATCGGATCCACGTTGACGCCGGCCTCGCGCAGCCGCGACGCCAACGACAGGCAGCGCATCGAATCACCGACGACGAACGGAATGATCGGCGTGTCCTTGCTGTCCCCGTAGGGCAATCCGTACGCGGTGAACGCCGAGCGCATGTAGTCGGCGTTGGCGTGCAACGCCGAGATCCGCTCGGGTTCGGCGCGCAGAATCTCGATCGACGCCAACGCCGCCGCGGTAGACGCCGGCGGCAGCCCGCAGCTGTAGATGAAGCCGGGCAGGCTGTATTTGAGGTACTCGATGAGCTCGCGCGAACCGCCGAGGTAGCCGCCGCAACTCGACAACGATTTCGACAGGGTTCCCATCCAGATGTCCACCTGGGAGCGGTCGACACCGAAGTACTCGCCGACTCCCCCACCGTGGGCGCCCAGCACCCCGATGGAGTGCGCCTCGTCGACCATCAGCATCGCGTCGTATTCCTTGGCGATCTCAATGAACGCCGGCAGGTCCGCGATGTCGCCGTCCATGCTGTAGACGCCTTCGATCACCACCAGGGCGCGGCGGTAGCGTCCGCGCACATTGCGCAGCAGCTCACGCAGGTGGGCGGCGTCGTTGTGCCGGAACGGCCGCCGGGTGGCGCCGGACAGATGGCAGCCCTGCATGATGCTGTCGTGGGCCAGCGCGTCGGGCAGCACGATGTCCTGTTCCCCGAGCAGATGCCCGATGGCGGTCACGTTGGTGGAGTGCCCGCCCACCAACGTCAGCGCGTCCTCGACGTGCAGCAGCCCGGCGATCGCGGCCTCGAGTTCGCGGTGGACGGGTTTTTCCCCGGACAGCAACCGGCTGGCCGACACCGAGGTGCCGTAGCGGGCGGTGGCGTCCTGGGCGCGGCGGGTGACCCGGGCGTCGCCGGACAGGCCCAGGTAGTTGTAGCTGGAGTAGTTGATCAGCACCCGCTGGCCGATCTGGGTGGTGTCGTTGACGACGCGTTCGTGCACCGTGTAGTAGGGGTTTTCGATGCCGGCGTCGTGGAACGCGGTGAGCCGCTGCTGCAGCGCCTGCCACTCCGGAAAGTCGGTGATCCCGCGTTCCCGAGGCGGGGCGGCGGGCGCGGC
>PPEA01000450.1 GCA_002967005.1 Mycobacterium talmoniae | reverse complement strand
GGCCGGGGCGGTGACCGGGGTGAGCCGCATCTTCGCGTTGCACTGCGACCCGCGGCTGGCGGTGGGCCGGGTCGCGACCACGCCCGGACCGATCACCAGCGCGGCCGACACCATCGAGATCACGCTGTGTTCGCCGGGCGGGCACACCTCGCGGCCGCATCTGACCGCCGATTTGGTCTACGGCCTGGGCACCCTGATCACCGGGCTGCCCGGGGTGCTGTCGCGGCGCATCGACCCGCGCAACTCCACCGTCATGGTGTGGGGCGCGGTCAATGCGGGGGTGGCCGCCAACGCCATCCCGCAGACCGGCGTGTTGGCCGGCACCGTGCGCACCGCCAGCCGCGACACCTGGGTGCAGCTGGAGGGCATCGTCGGGGAAACGGTGTCGGCGCTGCTGGCGCCGCTGGGCATCGAGCACACCCTGCACTACCGGCGCGGGGTGCCGCCGGTGGTCAACGAGGAGATCTCCACCCGCATCCTGACCCACGCCATCGAGGCCGTCGGCCCCGATGTGCTGGCCGAAACCCGGCAGTCCGGCGGTGGTGAGGACTTCTCCTGGTATCTGGAAGAAGTGCCCGGCGCGATGGCCCGCCTCGGGGTGTGGTCGGGCAGCGGCCCGCAGCTGGACCTGCATCAACCCACCTTCGACCTCGACGAGCGGGCGCTGGCGGTCGGGGTCCGGGTGATGGTCAACATCGTCGAGCAATCCGCCGCGGTGTAAGCGCTTTTGGTCGCGAGCGTGCGTGTCCCCGGCCGACACGCGCAGGCAAAACCCGTTTCTGCGCACGCTCGCGACGCCTCGTGAACTCCTCGATGCCGTGGCCGGGTTCGTCAACGATCCCGGTCTTCGCAGTGACGACATCGCCGCTGTTCGCGAAGGCCTTGCGATTCTGGCTCCACCGGTACTGACGGCGTAACAGCAGAAACCAGACGCGCGAGCGTGCGCAATCCCGGTGATTAGTCCGGCGTGTCGACCGGGGACACGCACGCTCGCGGCCAAAGGCGGCCAAGGGCGGGCAAAGCGGCCAAGTGCAAACCTACGTGCCGGGACCGATGTTGCGGGCCGGGCGGGTGCGCAGGTCGTGCACGTATTCGGCTGGTGCGCCGGCGATTTCGGCGGCGTCGGCCATCACCCCGAGGTAGCGCGCCGAGGGCAGCCCGCCCTCCCAGGCATCGACCACATACAGCCACGCCAGCACCGGGTCGGTGGTGGTGTCCGACGAGATGCGGTCGACCCGGCAGCGGATCTTCTTGTGGATGCCGAACTCTGACCCCTCCCACCGGTCCAGGTTCGTCTCGTCGGCCACCGTCATGTCGTAGAGCACGACGAACACCCGAGAACCCGGATCCTCGACGACGGTGGCCAGCGCCCCTTCCCAACCGATGTCCTCACCGCCGAACGTCAGCCGCCACCCGTGCAGCCAGCCGGTCCCGGCCATCGGGGAGTGCGGTGCCCGCTGCAGCATCTGTTCGGGGTGCATGTTCGACCCGTAGGCGGCGTAGAGCGGCACGGGGGAAAGCTTAGACGGCGGACGCTCGCTGGGCGGTTAACCGGTGCGTTAGCTAGGTTAGGGCCTGTGGTGACCCGCATTCTGATCCTCGGCGGAGGGCCGGCCGGTTACGAGGCTGCCCTGGTGGCCGCGGCGCGCGGCCCGGACGTCGCCCAGGTCACCCTGGTCGACTCCGACGGCATCGGCGGCGCCTGCGTGCTGTGGGACTGCGTGCCGTCCAAGACGTTCATCGCCTCCACCGGGGTGCGCACCGAACTGCGCCGGGCCCCGCACCTCGCTTCGCGATCGACGCCGACGACGCCAAGATCTCGCTGGGCCAAATCCACGACCGGGTCAAGACGCTGGCCGCCGCCCAATCCGCCGACATCGGCGCCCAGCTGCGCAGCGTCGGCGTCGAGGTGATCGCCGGGCGCGGGGAGCTGGTCGACGACATCCCCGGGATGGCCCACCACCGCATCCAGGTGACCGAACCCGACGGCACCACCAGCGTGCGCGACGCCGACGTGGTGCTGATCGCCACCGGCGCCAGCCCGCGGGTGCTGCCCAACGCGGAGCCCGACGACGAGCGCATCCTGACCTGGCGTCAGCTCTACGACCTGGACACGCTGCCCGAGCACCTCATCGTGGTCGGCTCCGGGGTCACCGGTGCCGAGTTCGTCAACGCCTACACCGAGCTGGGGGTGCCGGTCACCGTGGTGGCCAGCCGGGATCGGGTGCTGCCGCACGAGGACTCCGACGCGGCGCGGGTGCTGGAGGATTCGTTCGCCGAGCGCGGGGTCACGCTGGTCAAAAACGCCCGCGCCGACTCGGTCACCCGCACCGACGACGGGGTGCTGGTCACGATGACCGACGGACGCACGGTGCAGGGCAGCCACGCCCTGATGACCGTCGGGTCGGTGCCCAACACGTCGGGTCTGGGCCTGGAGCGGGTCGGCATCGAGCTGGGACCCGGCAACTACCTGAACGTGGACCGGGTCTCACGCACCTCGGTGGCCGGGATCTACGCCGCCGGCGACTGCACCGGGCTGCTGCCGCTGGCGTCGGTGGCGGCCATGCAGGGCCGGATCGCGATGTATCACGCATTGGGGGAGGCGGTGGCCCCGATTCGGTTGCGCACCGTGGCCGCCGCGGTGTTCACCCGGCCCGAGATCGCGGCCGTCGGCGTGCCGCAAGCGGCGATCGACAACGGCTCGGTGCCCGCCCGCACCATCATGCTGCCGCTGCGGACCAACGCCCGGGCGAAAATGTCGGAGATGCGCCACGGCCTGCTCAAGCTGTTCTGCCGGCCGGCGACCGGGGTGGTGATCGGCGGGGTGGTGGTCGCCCCGATCGCCTCCGAGTTGATCCTGCCGATCGCGCTGGCGGTGCAGAACCGCATCACGGTCACCGACCTGGCCCAGACGCTGGCGGTCTACCCGTCGCTGTCGGGGTCGCTGACCGAGGCGGCCCGTCGGTTGATGACGCACGACGACCTGGACTAACGCCGGGTCGCCGTTCGTCGGGCACGCCGACGGCAGGGCACGTAGCCTGGGGCGAGCAGTGTCGTACTGACGAGTAACCAAAGGAGTTACTTCCTTGACCGACCCGATTCTCGCAGCGGGCAGCGGCCGGACCTGGGGCAGCGCCGTGCTCGGACCGGCCCAACGCGCGGCGGCCTGGGAGCGGCTCCGGCGCCGAACAATTCGACGTGGTGGTCATCGGCGGGCGGGGTGGTGGGCGCCGGCTGCGCCCTGGACGCCGCCACCCGGGGACTCAAGGTGGCGCTGGTCGAGGCCCGCGACCTCGCCGCGGGCACCTCCAGCCGCTCTTCGAAGATGTTCCACGGCGGGCTGCGCTACCTCGAGCAACTGGAGTTCGGTCTGGTGCGCGAGGCGCTGCACGAACGGGAGTTGTCGCTGACCACGCTGGCGCCGCACCTGGTCAAACCGCTGCCGTTCCTGTACCCGCTGACCCGACGGTGGTGGGAACGCCCCTACGTGGCCGCCGGCATCTTCCTGTACGACCAGCTTGGCGGCGCGAAATCCGTTCCGGCGCAGAAACATCTGACCCGCGCGGGGGCGTTGCGGCTGTGCCCGGGGCTCAAGCGCAGCTCGCTGATCGGCGGCATCCGCTACTACGACACCGTCGTCGACGACGCCCGGCACACCATGACCGTGGCCCGCACCGCCGGGCATTACGGCGCGGTGGTGCGGTCCTCGACCCAGGTGGTGGCCCTGCTGCGGGAAGGCGACCGGGTGACCGGGGTGCAGGTCCGCGACTCCGAGGACGGCGCGGTCACCGAGGTGCGCGGCCACGTCGTGGTCAACGCCACCGGGGTGTGGACCGACGAGATTCAGGCGTTGTCGCGGCAGCGCGGCCGGTTCCAGGTGCGAGCGTCCAAGGGGGTGCACGTGGTGGTGCCCCGGGACCGGATCGTGTCCGAGGTGGCGATCATCCTGCGCACCGAGCGGTCGGTGCTGTTCGTCATCCCGTGGGGCACGCACTGGATCATCGGGACCACCGATACCGACTGGAACCTGGACCTGGCCCACCCGGCGGCCACCAAGGCCGACATCGACTACATCCTCGGGCACGTCAACACCGTGCTGGCCACCCCGCTGACCCACGACGACATCGACGGCGTCTACGCCGGGCTGCGGCCGCTGCTGGCCGGGGAAAGCGACGACACCTCCAAGCTGTCCCGCGAACATGCGGTGGCGGTGCCCGCACCCGGGTTGGTGGCCATCGCCGGCGGCAAGTACACCACCTACCGGGTGATGGCCGCCGACGCGATCGACGCTGCCGCCGAATACATCCCGACCCGGGTCGCGCCGTCGATCACCGAGAAGGTGCCGCTGCTGGGTGCGGACGGCTACTTTGCGCTGGTCAACCAGACCGAACACGTCGGCACCCAGCAGGGCCTGCACCCCTACCGGGTGCGGCACCTGCTGGACCGCTACGGCGCGCTGATCGACGAGGTGTTGGCGCTGGCCGCCGACCAACCCGAGCTGCTGGATCCGATCACCGAGGCGCCGATCTATTTGAAGGTGGAAGCCGCCTATGCCGCCGCCGCCGAGGGCGCGCTGCATTTGGAGGACATTTTGGCCCGCCGGATGCGGATCGCGATCGAATACCCGCACCGCGGCGTCGACTGCGCCCGCGAGGTCGCCGAAGTGGTGGCACCGGTGCTGGGCTGGACCGACGACGACGTCGACCGCGAGGTGGCGATGTACATCGCGCGGGTGGAGGCCGAGGTGCTCTCCCAGACCCAGCCCGACGACGAATCGGCCGACGCGCTGCGGGTGGCGGCCCCCGAGGCTCGTGCCGAGATCCTCGAACCGGTACCGCTCGATTGAGCCGGGTGCGGTCGGCGCCGCTGCCGGTGCGCGACGGGCTCGGCCCGGCGGGGGTGCGGCTGCGCGGCCGGCCGGTGGCCGACGAACTCGG
>PPEA01000045.1 GCA_002967005.1 Mycobacterium talmoniae | reverse complement strand
CCAGCCGCACCCCGGCGCGCCGCCAGCACCTCGGCGGCCCGGTCCGGGGACAGCGGTGCAGCGAACTCGGCGTTGATCGACAAACTGTGGCCGGTGAACACCGGGACCCGCACGCAGGTGCCGCTGACCGCGAGGTCGGGGATGCCGAGGATCTTGCGGCTCTCGTTGCGCAGTTTCTGGTCCTCGTCGGTCTCGCCGGAGCCGTCGTCGACCAGCGACCCGGCCAGCGCCACCACGTTGAACGCGATCGGCGCCACGTACTGGTTCGGCGCCGGGAACGCCACCGCGCCGCCGTCGTGCACCAACTTCTCGGCGCCGTCGGAGACCGCCCGGACCTGCTCGGCGAGTTCCTGGACGCCGGCCAGCCCACTGCCGGACACCGCCTGATACGTCGAGACCACCAGCCGCACCAGCTGCGCCTCGTCGTGCAGCACCTTGAGCACCGGCATCGCGGCCATCGTGGTGCAGTTCGGGTTGGCGATAATGCCCTTTTCCAGGCGCTTTCCGCGGACGTCGCGGTCGAAGTTGACCTCGGACACCACCAGCGGCACGTCGGGATCCTTACGCCACGCCGAGGAGTTGTCGATCACCGTCGCGCCGCCGGCGGCGAACCGCGGCGCCTGCGCGCGCGAGGTGGCCCCGCCGGCGGAGAACAACGCGATGTCCAGGCCGGTCGGGTCGGCGGTTTCGGTGTCTTCGACCTCGATCTCCTGGCCGCGGAAGGGCAGTTTGCGGCCCTGGGAGCGGGCCGAGGCGAAGAACCGCACCGTGTCGGCGGGGAAGTCGCGCTCCTCGAGCAGGGTGCGCATCACCTGGCCGACCTGGCCGGTGGCGCCCACCACACCGATCGCGACCATCAGCGGCCCGTCCCGGCGTAGACGGTGGCTTTCTCCTCACCGCCGAGGCCGAACGCGTCGTGCAGCGCGACCACGGCCTTGTCCAGGTCGGTGTCTCGGACCAGCACCGAGATGCGGATCTCGGAGGTGGAGATCAGGTCGATGTTGATCCCGGCATCCGCCAGCGCCTCGCAGAACGTGGCGGTCACGCCCGGGTGGCTGCGCATCCCGGCCCCGATCAGCGACACCTTGCCGATGTGGTCGTCGTAGAGCACCTCGGTGAAGCCGACCTCGTTCTTCAGCGACTCCAGCTTCGCCACCGCGGCCGGCCCGCTCTCCCGCGGGCAGGTGAAGGTGATGTCGGTTTTGCCGTCCTCGACCTTGGAGACGTTCTGCAACACCATGTCGATATTGATGTCGGCGTCGGCGGCGGCGCGGAACACCTTGGCCGCGTAGCCGGGCAGGTCGGGGATACCGACGACGGTGACCTTGGCTTCGCTCTTGTCGTGGGCGACGCCGGTCAGGATGGGGTCTTCCATGGGGATGTCCTCGATCGATCCGGAAACGATGGTGCCGGGCTTATCCGAGTACGACGACCGGACGTGCACCGGCAGGTGGTAGCGGCGGGCGTACTCCACGCAGCGCAGCATCAGCACCTTGGCGCCGCAGGCGGCCAGCTCGAGCATCTCCTCGAAGGTGACGGTGTCCAGCCGTTTCGCGTTCGGCACAATGCGCGGGTCGGCGCTGAAGATGCCGTCGACGTCGGTGTAGATCTCGCACACGTCGGCTTTCAGGGCCGCGGCCAGCGCCACCGCGGTGGTGTCCGAGCCGCCGCGACCCAGCGTGGTGACGTCCTTGCTGTCCTGGCTGACCCCCTGGAACCCGGCGACCAGCACCACCTGGCCGTCCTCCAGGGCGGCCTGCAGCCGACCCGGGGTGACCTCGATGATCTTGGCTTTGCCGTGCGCGCCGGTGGTGATCACCCCGGCCTGCGACCCGGTGAACGACCGCGCCTCCGACCCCAGCGATTCGATCGCCATCGCCACCAGTGCGTTGGAGATCCGCTCACCGGCGGTCAACAGCATGTCCAGTTCGCGAGCCGGTGGCGACGGGCACACCTGCTGCGCCAGCTCCAGCAGGTCGTCGGTGGTGTCGCCCATCGCCGAGCACACCACCACGACGTCGTTGCCCCGCTTCTTGGTCTCGACGATGCGTTCAGCGACCCGGCGGACCGCGTCGGCGTCTTGCACCGACGATCCGCCGTACTTCTGCACGACGAGTGCCACTGCCGTCCTTTCGGGGTGCTGGGAGTTCACCCGCATCGTCGGGGTCAAGTCACAGACAGGATACGGGGTCGGCACGTCCCGGTCCGACGCTGCTCGGCTCCGGTCCACGTCGGGGCGGGACGATCACATTCCCCGCAACGTGCCCGGTGCGCCTCTAGCCTTGCCACCGCGGTCACAGAGCTGCTCGGGAATGTGCCCGCACCGCCGCATCACGCCCCCGAACTTCAGCGAGCAAAACGGGTAATGCGCTACTCGTGTTGGCACCGTCGCTCGCTGAAACGATTGTGCATGAACATCCCGAATCGGGATAGCAGGGCAAATACCGAGGATCCATGTCGGACACTGCTACGGCTAGTTTGCGCGACCAGCTGCTGACACCACCACTGCGCGCCGGCGAGAAAGTCGCCGGGCTCGCGGTCGACAGCGGTTTGGGCCCGAAGACAGCCGATTTGAGTTCGTCTGCCGGGCGGGGTGTGCTCACCGGCGCATTCGCCGTGTTGGATGCGCTCGCTTGCACCGAGGGCGGGCTGGGACTGACCGCACTGGCCCGCGCGAGTGGGCTCGCGAAGTCCTCGGCGTATCGGCTCACCGAGCAACTCGTCGCTCTCGGCGCAGTGCAACGTGTCGAGCAGCGTTATTACGTGGGGCCCCGGCTCGCGCGCCTTGGGCAACGCTGGCTACCGGACCCGCAGCTGCGGGAGATCTCGCAGGCTTTCGTGCATGCCCTCGCGGTGCAGGCGCGCTGCGATCTGGCGGCGCTGGTAGTGCTGAACGGCGACCGAATGCGGGTGGTCAGCGCGACTGCCCGCCGGGGCTGCGGGTACTGCCCCGACGCGCTGGACCGGGACACGGCCGCCCGCACCGCCGCGGGACGCATCCTGCACGCCGCCCGGCGCGCTGATGCGGTGCCGCCTGGTTGCTGGACGCCGCTGGAATGGCAGCGGCTGCGGGACCACATCGCTGATCCGAGCGCGACGGTGACCGATCGGCAAGACGCCGTAGCGGGCGTTTGCTCCGTGTCGGCTCCGGTGTGGTACCCCAGCGGCGACTGTGCCGGCGCGGTCTTCGCGCTCGTGTATGCGACAACCTTGCCGCCGAACCTGCCCGATCTGGTGCTGGGTGCGGCCCACCGCATCGATGCCGCCCTGCGTTGGCGTCCCAGCCCGGTCCGCTGGTCGGACCAGGGGGTTGCCGTTGCCGGCAATGCGGGTATCGGGTAAAGCCACCGGGTCTTGCCGCGGTCCGCTAATCCGCCGATTTGCAGAGGGTTCGCACCGCGACGGTACGACCGCGAGCGACGGGAGCAGCCACCATGGCGAATGATGCACCCGACGCCCCGGCACCTCCGCCGCAGCCGGCCCCGCCGGCCGGTCCGGTCATCACCGCCGTGGGCGGGCGCGTTCTCATCACCGGCGCCGGATTCCTCCCCAACCACTCGGTCACCGTGCGCATAACCCGCGCCGGCGACGACATCGCCGACTACCTCACCTACACCACCGACGCCGACGGGCGGCTCTCCGCGACGCTTCCGCCGACCGCAGTCGCCGAAACCGCGCAGATCGCCGCGAGTGACCACCGGCCTGATCCGCATGGCGATCATGGGCTGCTGTGGAGCAACACGGTCACGGTTGCGGACGGTGCCTGATGCGGCCATCACGATGGCGTGACATTCCCCCGGTCCGCTCATCGGACCGCCCCCTTGACCAAATCCCGCGGCTTGGCGCGCAATAGCGCTGGGAAAGCCAATGGCCGTCGGCGGCAAGGCAGCTCGCCGAGGTCGATACGACCCAAGGTGAATCTCGGCCAGAACCGCATCGACAGGAGGAAACAATGTCGACCGTAATGCATAGTTCAATTGAGTCCGGAGTTCGCGCGATGAATGAGGCCTTAACCAGTCTCTCAACACATTTGACGAGCGTATCCGCGATACCTGAAAAGGACCTGTTGGCAATCATCAGGCGACCAGGATGGACAACCCCCGCCGAGCAAGCCTTAGTGGAGGCGATGGCAGCGGCGATTACGGAGCACGCACAGTACCTGAAGCGGGCCCATGAAGCCCTCATCGAAGGCGCGCTGGCGGTTGGCCAGACCGCTTAGCCTCGCGCGCGACTGACGGACCTAACACCCGATTACGGGCCCAGGATTCGCCAGTTGCAACGGGCCGGTCCGCTGAGCGGACCCGGTCGTAGACGTACCCGAAACCCGGCAATTTCAATACAGGCACCAAGTGCAGTGCGAATGCGCAACTGCGCCCGATTATGGCCCGCAGAATCCGGGTGCCACCGCCACGGTGCGGTTCACCGTCTGCACGAGCGTAAGGAGCCGGCGATGCCGCAGCGGCGCAAGAACATCTCGTTCAGCCAGCAGATCGCCATCGACCGTGCCGGAGACCCGTACGTGTACGGCGGAAACTGGAATCCGTTTAACCGGCGGCGGGGCACCGATTGCAGCGGATGTGTCGTAGACGAACTCGACGCCGCGATTAACGGCACCGCGATGGAATGGACCCGCCACGGGCTGAGCACCGAGAACTGGCGTGCCCCGGACATGGGTGGCAGCGCCGACCCCAACAACGGACCGTTCGGCACCGTCCAGGTGCCCAGCCCCGACCTGTTCCCGCCCGACGCGGCCGTCAAGATCGCGCTGCATCACGGCCCCGGCGGCGGGGTGAACTCGCACATGTGGTGCGCGGTGGACCAGCTCCAGGTGGAGACCAACGGCACCAGCGGAACGGTGCTGGGCCCCAACGCCCGCGATGTCACCGACACCAGCTACGCCAACAACTGGTGGTATCTGCCCGGACCGATCGTCGAGGACGGCACCCCCATCCCGCATCAGCCCAGCGCCATGAACCCGCCACCGCCGGCCGAGCCGCGCGACACCCTGTTCGCCGACGTGAGCGAATGGCAGGTGCCGGTCGATGATTCCTATGCCGCCGCCACCTACCCCGAAAACGGCCAGGACTGGCACTACCGGGTGTTGTCGATCCGCTGCAACGACGGCACCTATCAGGATCACCACTTCGCGCAGAACTACCAGTGGTGCGCCCAAGCGTGTGATGACGGGCGGTTGGCGTTCTTCATCGTCTACCTGTACTGGCGCGCCAACTGGCAGGACACCCTGGCCACGATGAAGCAGATGGTGCAGGCGCAGGGCGGTCCGCATCCCAAGATGGTGGCGATGATCGACCTGGAGTCCGGCGGCAACCCCGGCGGTGACCAGAGCACCGGCGTCAACGGCGTGTACTACGGGCTGGCCAGCTGGCTGGGTGATGACCGGCGGGTGATCGGCTACGCCAATCTGTTCGACGAGCGGACCATGTGGCAGACCAAGCCCGAGCACATTCCGATGATCCTGGCGGGCTACGGCTCGAATCCCAACGACCCCAGCGTGTTTAAGATCGCCCCCCAGTACACCGACGGCGGCGGCTACGACGCCGAGCTGCCGCAAGGCGCGCCACCGTTCGGCCACTGCGACATGAACAGCGCCGACGGGCTCTCCCCCACCCAGTTGGCCACCGCGCTGGGTGTGGGTGACGTGGTGCACCCGCGGGTACTGACCCCGATGGTGACGGCGGCCGAAATCCTGGCCCCCGGCAACGGTCACGCGACCCAACCGGCTGCCGCGCCGCCGGCGACGCTGCCCGCGGCGGCGGTGCCGGTCGTGATGCCCGTCGAGGGCTACGTGGGCGACATGACTGGGCCGGGCGTCACCGATCAATGGGGCGTGACCAGCGCCGACCTGGGGGTGTCGATTGTGATGCCCAACGGCAAACTGATGTCGGTGTTCGGTGACACGTTCTCCGGCGATAGTGTGGGACAAGGCGATTGGCGCTCCCCGGTCGCCCTGATCGGCAGCGGCGACGCCGGCACGCGGATCGCCTACGAGTGCGCGGGCGGGGCTAACCCCAACCACGCGCAACAGCTGTGGCCGTATGTCCACGACAGCTACCCGTGGAACCAGGGCGGGATCAGCACCGTGATTCCCTCCGACGTGCTGGTGCTCGGCGGCACCATGTATCTGCACGGCATCGTCAACCGGGGCTTCCCCAACGTGATCTGGACCGGGATCTGGTCCTCCACCGACAACGGCGTCAGCTGGCAGCCGATGGGGCCCAAGGCAACGTTCGCGGCCTGCTTGCACCATGGCTACGCGCAGCTGTGGTCGTGGGACTACGACCCCGACGACGGGTGGGTGTACATCGTGTCCACCGGATTCCAGCGCGACAAGGGCATCATCCTGCGACGCGTGCGTCCCGCCGACATCGGCGACATGACCAAGTACTCGGGCTGGGGCTGGGCCAATAACCAGTGGGCGTGGGACAACGAACCCACCCCCATCACACCCCCGTCCGAAACCTGGGGTGAGCTGACCCTGCGTCGGCTCGCCGCGGGCAAGTGGATCCTGGGCGGGTTCCTGTCGTCGGGATACGCGTTGGGATACCGCACCATTGAGTCACCGATCGCCGATCTGTACGACGCCGAGGTCCAGACGCCGGTGACCGGGACCTCCTGGGACGCCCAGGATCTGGCGAACAGTCAGGTCGCCCAGCTCTACGGCGGCTATGTGCTGCCCGGTTCGCAACTGGACGTGACCGGCGGGGTCGGCCTGGTCGTTTCCCAATGGGACACCGACACCGGCTGGCCCTACCGCGCCATGCAGTTCAAGGTGACGCTCAACGACACGACAGCGCCCGCTGCGGCGGCCGAGCAGCCGGTGGCGGCCGCACCGAAGGCGGTGCGTACTCCGCCGGTGCGGCGCCGCGGGCCGGTCGCCGCGCAGCCGCGCCGCAAGACGCCACAGCCGGTTCGCTGACGGGGTGCCACCATGGCTGAGGTCACCTGGAAACCCGAGCCGGACCAGCACGACTATCCGGCAGCGGCGAACTATCTCGCCTTGCTGGCGGCTGCCGAGCAGATCAGCGCGATCGTGTCCGCGCTGCAGGCGGCGCCGATCACGCACCAGAAGGCCAAGGATCTGCTGCGCGCGGCGCGCCTGCCGCTGCTGCCGAAGGACAACGCGCACGTGCACTCCGATCTTGCCAAGATCGCCAAGGGCACACCGCTCTCGCCGATCCTGGCGGTGCGCGGGGACCTCGGCACCGGGGTGGCGTTGCAGATCGCCGACGGCTATCACCGGGTGTGCGCGAGCTACTACACCGACGAAAACACCGACATTCCCGTCAAGCTCGTATCGGTCCCGCGGTAAGGACAACGCGATGACGACGGGACTTGGCGCGATCGAACACATCGTGGTGCTCATGCTGGAAAACCGCTCGTTCGATCACATGCTGGGCTACCTCTACCACGACACCGGCAACACCTCCCCGGCCGGTGATGCCTTCGAAGGGCTCACCGGAACCGAAAGCTGCCCGGACAACAACGGGACCGCGGTGCCGGTCTTCCCGATCACCCCCGAGACCGCCAACGCCTATTTCATGCCCGGCGCCGACCCCGGGGAGGGTTACGTCGCCACCAACCTGCAGCTGTTCGGTACCGCGAGCCCCGCCAACGGCACGGCACCAACCATGTCCGGATTCGTCACCGACTTCGCGAACGCTCTGGTGGCGCATGGCGGTCCGGGCTGGTACGTGGTGCCGGGCACCACCGCGGACATGATCATGGGCTGTTACACCCCGGCGGCCCTGCCGGTACTCAGTGCGCTGGCCCGCGGTTACGCGGTGTGCGACCACTGGTACGGGTCCGCGCCGACCGAGACCATGCCCAACCGGGCGTTCGCCAACGCCGGCACCAGCCAGGGGCACCTCGACGATGTCACCAAGTCGTTCACCGTACCGAGCATCTTCGGGCTCTGCGGTCAGCACGACGTGTCCTGGAAGATCTACGGCTACAACCGTGAACCGTTGACCCGGCTCAACTTTCCCGACACCGCCAACGCCCCCGACAGCAACATCGGCCTGTTCACCGATTTTCAAAACGACTGTGCCGCCGGCACCCTGCCGGCGTACTCGTTCCTGGAACCGAGCTGGAACTCCACCGGCAACAGCCAGCACCCCAACTACAACGTCGCCGCCGGGGAACAACTGATCCTGGATACCTACCGCGCCGTCGCGGGCGGACCCGGCTGGCCCGGCACATTGCTGATCGTCACCTACGACGAGCACGGTGGCTGCTACGACCACGTGCCCCCACCGACCGGCGCCACCCCACCCGATGACACGGTGGGTGAATACGGTTTCGACTTCACCCGCTTCGGGCCGCGGGTGCCCACCGTGCTGGTGAGCCCGCTGATCGCGCCCGGCACGGTGTTCCGTGTCCCCGATAGCGCGACCCCGCTCGATCACACCAGCATCCTGGCGACCGTCGAACACCGGTGGTCACTGCCCGCCCTGACCCGACGCGACGCCGCGGCCGAAGACGTCGGCGCGGTCCTCACGCTGGACTCGCCCCGCACCGACGATCCGTTAGCCGGGGTGAGCGCACCGCAACCGCCGGCGACCCCGGGTGCGTTGGCCGCGCAACCGGCGCACCTGGACCAAATCCGCGACGAACTCGAGAATCGGCCGCTGCCCACGCCGCCGACCCGATCCACCGTTACGCCACAAGAAACAGGTGGTGCGCTACGCGTGCCCCCGCGACCCACCCGCCCTACCGTCGACGCATCGGGAAGCTCGACATCACCATAGGGGTGAACAATGACGGCTGTACGTGAGCGCAAGGGCACCCAACGCAAAGGATCCGCTAGCGACCTGAGCCATGTGCGCGGTTACGGCTGGCGGCCGCAGCTGCCGGATGCACGGGACAAGGTGTACGCCACCCGACTCGGGGCCCCGCCTCCCCCCGAGTGTGACCTGCGTCCGTCGATGCCGCCCGTCTATGACCAGGGCCAGCTCGGAGCCTGCACCGGCAACGCGATCGCGGCCGCGATGGAGTATGAGCGAGACCGCCAGGGTCTCAGCGATTTTCTCCCGTCGCGGTTATTCATCTATTACAACGAACGCGCCCTGGAAGGCACCGTCTCTAGCGATTCCGGCGGCGTGATCAGGGACGGAATCAAGGTGGTAAACACCGCGGGTGTGTGCCCAGAATCGGTGTGGCCCTATGACATCGGCATGTTCGCCGTAAAGCCGGCGAAACGCTGCTATGTCGCCGCGGCCGCTGACCGGGCGGTTCAGTACCTGGCGGTTCAGACTCTGGGGGACTTGAAGGACGCGATCTCGTCGAACCTGTCGGTGGTGTTCGGGTTCACCGTGTACGAAAGCTTCGAGTCCGCGACCGTCGCGCAAACCGGTGTGGTGCCGTTGCCCCAGCCCGGCGAAACCACGGTCGGCGGTCACGCCGTCGTCGCCGTCGGCTACTCGGATCCGCAAAACCACCTCATCGTGCGCAACTCGTGGGGGCCGCTCTGGGGTGACGGCGGCTACTTCTACCTGCCCTACCAGTATCTGACCGGGGCCCAGGTCAGTTCGGATACCTCGCCGGTCGACGGCGCGTATCTGGCCCGGGACTTCTGGGCAATTGAGTTGGTCTCGTCCTAACGCGGGAATCGCCCCCGGCGGACGGCGATCACTCGGAGGGCTGGGGCTGGTGCGCGGCCACGGCGTGCTCGTAGTCGAGGCGTGCGGAGAACTTCGCGATCTCGTAGGCGTTGGTGTAGACGGCCAGCGTGTTGTTTTGCGCCTTGAAGCCGGGGTGCTGCTGCGCTTGGCCCAACGTGATGCCGGTCCCTTCCCCCGACGAGGACCAGTTGGTGGAGCCCTCGAACGCGACGACGCCGTCTAGCACGCCGCCCTTGGTGTGGCTGATCTGGTGGGTGTCGGACTCGCCGACGGCGAAGTCGGCCGCGAATGCGGCGGCGTCCGCGGTCGCGTCGGAGGCCAAGATCTTCTTCTCGGCGACACCGCCCGCCTGCGATCTGTCCAGGGTGACCTGCACCATCACCGTCGGGTCCTGGGCGAGGCCGAACAAGAGCTGGTTGAGCTGCGCGTCGTCATAGCCAAACATGTTCATCTTCACGCTCAGCTTGACCCGGCTGAACAAATGCATCAGCACCCCGTGCACGTCGTCCCGGCCGACGTAGAAGACCCGAAAGTCCGGGCTGGCGGTCGGACCGAACGCGCCTTCGCGGGTGTATTGCGCGAGGTCGTCGAGGGTGAAGGTCTGCAACGTGGGATCGGGCGCAGTGGGCCCCGGTGTCGTCATCTCCGCACCTCTCGAACTCCAGCCGCATCGAGTTAGTTGTGCGACCCAGCGAGTTCCATTACCGGCTGATCGGCCGAGGTAGGCAAGATCGCGGTCCGCTCAGCGGACCGACAACGGCCTTCGTCCCCCGACAGCGGCGCGGCCTGCGGTTTTCGTCGCGGCGCCGCACACGGTACAGTGTTTGACGTGCAGCGGGTGCTCCTCCTCGGACGCCGCGACGGGGCCTGACCCAGACCGGCCTCCCGTCGCGGGTGTTCGCGATGCGCCGGTCTGAGGTCCATCTGCAAACCCGGAGCAATCATCGTGACAAGCTTTTCTCGGCCTGAGGCCGATTTCCCCGACGTCTTCTCGTCGGGCCGCACCATCACCCAACCCGCCGGCCCGGCCAACCCCGGCCAGCCCTCATGGAACCCGCAGCGCGGCTCGTCGATGCCGGTCAACCGGTACCGCAGCTTCGCCGATGAAGTCGAACCGATTCGCCTGCCCGACCGCACCTGGCCCGACACGGTGATCGAGCGGGCACCGCTGTGGTGCGCGGTGGACCTGCGCGACGGCAACCAGGCGCTGATCGACCCGATGAGCCCGGCCCGCAAGCGGCGCATGTTCGACCTGCTGGTCAAGATGGGTTACAAGGAGATCGAGGTCGGGTTCCCGTCGGCCAGCCAGACCGACTACGACTTCGTCCGCGAAATCATCGAGGCCGATGCGATCCCGCCCGACGTCACCATTCAGGTGTTGACCCAGTGCCGCGACGAGCTGATCGAGCGCACCTTCGAGGCGTGCCGGGGTGCGCACCAGGTGATCGTGCACTTCTACAACTCGACGTCGATCCTGCAGCGCCGGGTGGTGTTCAAAGCCGACCGGGCCGCCGTGCAGCAGATCGCGGTGCAAGGCGCCCGCAAATGCGTCGAGGAGGCCGCCAAGTATCCGGGCACCCAGTGGCGCTTCGAGTACTCCCCGGAGTCCTACACCGGCACCGAACTCGAATACGCCAAGCAGGTGTGCGACGCCGTCGGCGACGTCATCGCGCCCACCCCGGAGAACCCGATCATCTTCAACCTGCCGGCGACGGTGGAGATGGCCACCCCCAACGTGTACGCCGACTCGATCGAGTGGATGAGCCGTAACCTCAAGCGGCGCGACTCGGTCATCTTGAGCCTGCACCCGCACAACGACCGCGGCACCGCGGTCGCGGCCGCCGAGCTGGGGTATCAGGCCGGCGCGGATCGGATCGAGGGCTGTCTGTTCGGCAACGGGGAGCGCACCGGCAACGTCTGCCTGGTGACGTTGGGACTCAACCTGTTCTCCCGCGGCGTGGACCCGCAGATCGACTTCGCCAACATCGACGAGATCCGGCGCACCGTGGAGTACTGCAACCAGCTGCGGGTGCCCGAGCGGCATCCCTACGGCGGCGACCTGGTGTACACCGCGTTCTCCGGCAGCCACCAGGACGCGATCAACAAGGGCCTGGACGCCATGAAGATCGACGCCGACGCCGCCGATTCCGACGTCGACGACATGCTCTGGCAGGTCCCCTACCTGCCGATCGACCCCAAGGACGTCGGGCGCACCTACGAGGCGGTGATCCGGGTCAACTCGCAGTCCGGCAAGGGCGGGGTGGCCTACATCATGAAGGCCGATCACGGCCTGGTGTTGCCGCGCCGGCTGCAGATCGAGTTTTCCCAGGTGATCCAGAAGATCACCGACGGGGAGGGCGGCGAGGTCGCGCCCAAGGAGATGTGGGACGCGTTCGCCGAGGAGTACCTGGCGCCGGTGCGCCCGCTGGAGCGGATGCGCCAACGGGTGATCGCCGCCGAGGTCGACGGCGGCACCGACCGCATCGAGGCCGTAGTCAAGATCGACGGGATCGAAACCGAGATCGGCGGGGTCGGCAACGGCCCGTTGGCGGCGTTCGTCGACGCGCTGAGCCAGGTCGGGATCCACGTCAACGTCCTGGACTACTCCGAGCACGCGATGAGCGCCGGGGAAGAGGCGCAGGCCGCGGCCTACGTGGAGGCCTCCATCAGCGGGCCGATCGCGAGCGCGGCGGAGCCGGGCGAAGCGGGTCGGCCCGATGGGCAGGGCCGGACGG
>PPEA01000449.1 GCA_002967005.1 Mycobacterium talmoniae | reverse complement strand
CTGGCCGTGATCGGCCAGGGTCGCCCGGCGAGCGTCGCACAAACGCACGCGTAAACACCGGAAAACCCGTACATTCATGCACGCTCGCGGCTAGCGCTGACACGACGGGCACCAGAACGCGACCCGGCCGGCGGCCTCAGCCGACTCGATCGGGGTGCCGCAGCGACGGCAGGGTTGCCCGCCGCGGCCGTACACCCACAGCTGGCGGCCGCGCCGGGTGTCGCCGGTGGTGCACCGCGACCAGCGTGAGCGGTTGGCCCACAACATTTCCCGAGCACGGACCGCCAGCCGCTGCGGATCGGTGATCGACCCGACCGGCGCCGACGGCCGTCGGCCGATCACGAAACACAGCTCGTTGCAGTACACGTTGCCGATCCCGGCGACGACCCGCTGATCGAGCAGCGTCTCGGCCAGCCCGCGCCGCGGATCGGCCATCAGGTTGGCGGCGGCGACCCGGGGATCCCAGTCCTCGGCCAGCAGGTCCGGCCCCAGGTGGGCCACCGCATCCTGGTCGCGGTGGCGGTCGAGGAGCTCCAGCACCCCCAAGTCGATCCCGAGCACCCGCACGGCATCTCGGCCCTGCCCGGCTTCCAGCAAGATCCGCACCCGGTGATCGAGCGGCCCGCGGCTCACCCGCCAGCTGCCGTCCATCTTCAGATGCGAGTGGATGCTGACCTGCCCCACCCGGATGAACAGGTGCTTGCCGCGGCTGCACACCTCATCGACCGACTGCCCGGCCAGGTCGACGCTGGCATAGCGCGGCACCCGGATATCGCAGCGGGTCAACGCCTTGCCGACCAGCGCGTCGCGCAGCACGGCAGCGGTGTGCCAGACGGTGTCGCCTTCGGGCATGGTCACAGTCTGCGGCACGCGCCGTTTGCCCCGCCAGCCGACCCGCCCACGCCGAACGTGCGTCCATGGCGGAGTTTCGGCCGATTTTCCGCCGTGGACGCACGTTCGGCGAGAGGCGATGAGCCGGCGAGACGGCGAGAGGCGCGTCAGTGCCGGAGTCGCAGCCCGCGCGGGGTGCGAGCAACCCCGCCGCGGCCAACGCCGCCAGCACCGGCGACTCCCGGATCTGCAGCACCGGGACGCCGTCCACCCGCTCGATCAGGATCGCGTCGACGCGGCGGGCCGCCACCAGCTCGGCCAGCCCCGGTCGGCGGGCGGCCCCGACTGCGCCTCGGGGTCGTCGGTGAAGCTCAGCAGCGACCGGCCGCCGCGCTCCACAAACCAGCCAGGACGCCGTCGACCAACACCACCAGC
>PPEA01000448.1 GCA_002967005.1 Mycobacterium talmoniae | reverse complement strand
CGAGGTTGCCGTCGCGCACGCCGAGCTCCGCTAGCGCAGCCAGTATCCCGCCTCGGCCAACGCGCGCTGCGGGGTCCGGCCGCCGGCGCGGAACAGCTCCTCGCCCCACTCGATCTGTAACCCTTCGCCACCGGTGATCCCGAACAGGTGGGTGCAAACCGGGTCGTCGGCCAGCTCGGGGGGATCGGTGGCCAGCAGCACCCGCATCGCCCACATCGATTGCGCCGCCGCGACCATCGAGTAGCCGCGCAGCGGCGGGTCGAGGCGGTACAGCTCAATGTCACCCGGATACATGACCGCCCAGACCGAACCCGGGTCCGCATGCGGCACCTTCCCGACGAACCGCGCGACCCCCGCCATGCTTGCTCCCCCCGACCGAGCCGACCCGATGGTTTAGTACCGTACCCGGTCATTGCTCGGCGAGCGGCTGGGCGAAGCGCCGATTGTGCGGTTTCATACGCTTTTCGGCGACGAGGCGTATGAAACCGCACAATCGGCACAATTTCGCCAGTTAGCCGAACTGCACGCCCTGGGCCAGTGGCAGCTCGTCGGAGTAGTTGACGGTGTTGGTGGCCCGACGCATGTACGCCTTCCACGCGTCCGAGCCCGACTCGCGGCCACCGCCGGTTTGCTTCTCCCCGCCGAACGCGCCGCCGATCTCCGCCCCCGACGTGCCGATGTTGACGTTGGTGATGCCGCAGTCCGACCCGTCGATGAACCGCTCCGCCTCCCGCATGTCGGTGGTGAAGATCGCCGACGAAAGACCCTGCGGCACCGCATTGTTCAACGCGATCGCCTCGTCGAGGTGCTGGTAGGTCAGCACGTACAGGATGGGCGCGAACGTCTCGGCGGCCACGATGTCGGTCTGGGCCGGCATCCGCACCACCGCCGGGGTGACGTAGTAGGCGCTGTCATCACCGACCTCGTGGCGCTCACCGCCGATCACCTCGCCGCCGTCGGCGGCCGCCTGCTGCAGCGCGCCCACCATGTCGCGGTAGGCGGTCTCGTGGATCAGCGGCCCGATCAGGGTGCCGTCGGCGAACGGATCGCCGATGGGCAGCTGCCGGTAGGCGGCCGCGATGCGCGCCACCAGGTCGTCGGCCACCGCACGGTGCACGATCAGCCGCCGCAAACTCGTGCAGCGCTGCCCGGCGGTGCCCGCGGCGGCGAACACGATGGCGCGCACCGCCAGATCCATCTCCGCCGACGGCGTCACGACCGCGGCGTTGTTGCCGCCCAGCTCCAGCAGCACCCGACCGAACCGCCCGGCCACCCGAGGGCCCACCTGCCGGCCCATCCGCACCGACCCGGTCGCCGACACCAGCGCCACCCGCGGATCGTCGACCAGCCGCTCGCCGAGATCCGGGCCGCCCAGCAGCAGACCGCTCACCGCGGCGGGCGCCCCCACGTCGGCGGCCGCGCGGGACAGCAGCGCCTGGCAGGCCAGCGCGGTCAGCGGGGTCAGCTCCGAGGGCTTCCACACCACCGGATCCCCGCACACCAACGCCACCGCGGTGTTCCACGACCACACCGCCACCGGGAAGTTGAACGCGGTGATCACCCCCGCGACACCGAGCGGGTGCCAGGTCTCCATCAGCCGATGCCCGGGTCGCTCCGAGGCGATGGTGCGGCCGTACAGTTGCCGCGACAGGCCGACGGCGAACTGGCAGATGTCGATCATCTCCTGCACCTCGCCGCGCGCCTCGGCGGTGATCTTGCCGGCCTCGATCGTCACCAGCGCCGCCAGCTCCTCCTGGTGCTGCACCAGCAGCTCGCCCAGCCGGGCCACCAGCGCGCCGCGCACCGGGGCCGGGGCGGCGCGCCAGTCCGAAAACACCTGGGCGGCAG
>PPEA01000447.1 GCA_002967005.1 Mycobacterium talmoniae | reverse complement strand
GGTGGCGAACCGCGGATCGGCGGACAGGCCCAGCGGCGCGCAGCCGGCGAGCACTGCGCTCACCGCGACCAGGATCGTGGCGAACGTGGTCTGCCGAGTCATGCGGACCACACTAGCGACTCCCGGCTCACTCGCCCTTGACATAGCGTGTGTAGAGGTAGCCGGCGTCGTCGCTGAGCAGGTGCACGCAGCGCATCCCGGTCAGCACCTGGCCGGGGCCCGTCGCGATCCGGCGGGCCTGACCGCCCACGACACACGGCGCGATGGTCAGACACAGCTCGTCGAGCAGCTCCCGGTCGATCAACGACGCCAGCAGCGTCGGGCCGCCCTCGGTCAGCACGTGGTGCTGGCCGCCGGCGGTCACCGCCGCCAACACCGCGACCTCGTCCACCCGCTCGGGGTCATCGCCCGAGCAGTCCACCACCTCGGCGACCCCGGCCAGCTGCCGGCGGGCCTCCCCGACGCCGCGGCACAGGTGAGCACCAGCGGCGGGACCTCGGTGCGGGTGAACACCGGCATCTCCCGGTCCAGGCGACCGGATTTGGTGACGATCGCCAGCCGCGGGACTTCGCTTTGGCCGCGGGTCTGGCGCTGCTGGCGCTCGGGGACGCTGAGCTGCACGCCCCCATAGTTTTCGATGCGCACCGTGCCGGCGCCGACCACGACGACATCGGCGAGCGTGCGCAGCAGCTTGAAGACGCCCGGTCCCCGGGGCCGGCCAGGCCGCCGGAGCGGCCCGCCGCGGTCGCGCCGCCGTCCAGGCTGCTGATGAAGTTCGCCCGCACCCAGGGGCGCTGCCGGTCGGCCGGATAGGCGTACAGGGTGGCCAGTTCGGTGTCGTCGATGTCTCGCGCCGAGCCCAGCAGCGTGAGTTGCGTCTCAGCGGCCGGGTGCCGGCCAAGGTCAGACATGACCATGATTGCAACACGTGGCTACAGTGCCTGCATGCGCGACCCAGCCACCGACCACATCGGTCATCTGGTCGATCGGCATCCGAGTGTCTCGCCGGAGCGGCTGATCGCCCAGTTGACGCCGCCGCCCACCTTCGCCGGGGTCAGCTTCGACACGTATCGGCCCGACCCGGCCGAACCCAGCCAGGCCGCGGCGGTCCAGGCGTGCACCGCGTTCTGCAAGGAGGCTCTGGAGCGTCGCGCCGGGCGCAAGAAGCTGTTCGGCAAGCGCACGGTGCTGCCCGGGACCGGGCTGTACCTCGACGGCGGCTTCGGTGTCGGCAAAACCCACCTGTTGGCGTCGGCCTACTACCAGCTGCCCGACGACGGGCCGCATCCCAAGGCGTTCGCGACGTTCATGGAGCTCACCCAGCTGGCCGGGGTGTTCGGCTTCCTCGAGTGCATCGATCTGTTGGCCGACTACACCCTGCTGTGTATCGACGAGTTCGAGCTGGACGACCCCGGCAACACCACGCTGATTTCCCGGCTGCTGTCGGCACTGGTCGAGCGGGGGGTGTCGATCGCGGCCACCTCCAACACGCTGCCCGAACAGCTCGGCGAGGGCCGGTTCGCCGCCCAAGACTTCCTGCGTGAAATCAACACGCTGGCAGAGATTTTCACCACGGTCCGGATCGAGGGGCCCGACTACCGGCACCGCGATCTGCCGCCGGCACCGGAACCGCTGTCCGACGAGCAGGTGGTGGCGCGGGCGGAGGCCACCGACGGTGGCGTCACCCTCGATGACTTCGACGCGCTCTGCGCGCACCTGGCCACCATGCACCCGTCCCGGTATCTCACCCTGATCGAGGGGGTGCGGGCGGTGTTCCTCACCGGCGTGCACGCCATCGACGACCAGAATGTGGCGCTGCGGTTGGTGGCGTTGACCGACCGGCTCTATGACGCCGGCATCCCGGTGGTGGCGTCGGGGGCCAAACTGGACGGCATCTTCAGCGCCGAGATGCTGGCCGGCGGCTTCCGCAAAAAGTATCTGCGGGCCACCTCCCGGCTACTGGCGTTGACCGCCGCCGGCGGGGCGGCCGGTTAAAGGTTCCACTGCGCCAGGTGCGCGCCGGTGGTCTTGTCGAGCAACACCACGTTTCGGACCAGCCCGCGGTACACGTCCCAGTACACCCCGCCGTTGACGGTGGCGCCGGCCGGCGCGTTGGTCAGCAGGTTCTCCAGCTGGTCGGGGGCGTCGGTGTGCTTGGACACGTAGGCGTCCGCGTCGGGGGTGACGCCGTCGAAGGTGAACGCCAGCGACAGGGTGTAGGGGGTGGGCGCCGCGATGGTGTGCACGGTGACCCCGGTGCGCCACGGCGACCCCTGAGCCCGCCAGCGCGGGGAGCCGTTCCACCCCCAGCCGGGCGGTTCGTCGGTGGGCAGCACATCGTGGACGGCCACGTCGGCGACGACCGCCCCGAACGCCGGGTCGTTGTACTCGACCGGCAGGGTGGCCCCGAGCCGGCCGATGGGCGCGTCCTGGGCGGTCGCGCGCGGCGCCGGAGCGGCCAGCGTCGCCGCGATCGTCAGGGTGACCAGGGCCACGAACCAGCGGTGCATTTTCGCCCTCTTCGGTGTCTGTTTCGCCACATCTGCCTGTCGCATGATGGCACATCACGTCGGCGGGGCGGACCGCAACCGTCCGGTGAGCAGATGGTTCCGCGCGGTTAACACCGTGGTGATCGTCGCGTAGCGCGACGCGGGCATCGTGGCCTTGTAGACGCACGCGTTCACAGAAAGGCCCGCCGATGCTCAGCCCGAAATCTGCCGCGATCGTCAAGGAAACGCTGCCCGTGGTCGGGGCGGCGATCGAGGACATCACCACCCGCTTCTACGCCACCCTGTTCGTCGACCACCCGGAGTTGGAGCGCGACCTGTTCAACCGGGGCAACCAGGCGCAGGGGGATCAGCAGCGGGCGCTGGCCGGGGCGATCGCCTCGTTCGCGACGCTGTTGGTCGCCGACGACGCCCCGCCGCCGGACAAGGTGCTGTCCCGGATCGCCAACAAGCACGCGTCGCTGGGGGTGACCTCCGATCAATACCAGCTGGTGCACGACTACCTGTTCGCCGCGATCGTGGCGGTGCTCGGCGACGCGGTCACCGATGACGTCGCCGCCGCCTGGGATGAGGTGTATTGGCTGATGGCCAACGCGCTGATGGGCCGTGAAGCCGACCTGTACGCCCAGGCCGGGGTGGCGCCCGGCCAGGTGTGGCTGCCGGCCCGGGTGGTGGCCCGCACCCAGGAGTCCCCGGACTGCATCGCGCTGACCCTGACCGGGGCCGACGGCGCGCTGCCGGCGTTTCGGCCCGGCCAGTACACCTCGGTCGCGGTGCGGCTGCCCGACGGGGCCCGCCAGATCCGGCAGTACAGCATCACCGGTTCGGACACGGCGACGTGGCGGATCACCGTCAAACGGGTCGCGTCGGTGGCCGGCTCGCCGGTCGGTCAGGTGTCGAACTTCATCCACGACAACGTCTTTGAGGGTGACGCCCTGATGTTGTCGCGACCGTTCGGGGACCTGACCCTGGCGCCCGAACAGGTTCCGGTGCTGCTGGTGTCGGCCGGCATCGGCTGCACCCCGATGATCGGGATGCTGCGCCACCTGGTGGACACCGGCGATCACCGGTCGGTGTGCGTGGTGCACGCCGACCGGTCCCGGGCCGCGCACCCGCACCGCAGCGAGCTGGCCGACCTGGTGGCGCAGCTGCCGGCGGCGATCATGCGCACCTGGTACGGCGAGATCGGGGTGCCGGTGGACCTGGCCGAGATGCCCCTGCCCGACGGGGTGCAGGTCTATCTGTGCGGGCCGCTGGAATTCATGCGGTCGGTGCGAGAACACTTGGTGGACCGCGGAATTCCGGCCGGCGACATCCACTATGAGGTGTTCGGCCCGGACCTGTGGCTGCAGGTGGCCTAAGAAGGCCTATTCCTCGGTGGCCTTCTTAACCACGATCGCCTCCAGCATGCCGGCGAGATCCGCCTCCACCCGGTCCTTGTCCACCCCGGCTTGGTGTAGCGGTCCGGCGCCGTCCTCGAGTTCGAGCAGCGCCAGCAGCAGGTGCTCGGTGCCGATGTAGTTGTGGCCCAGCCGAAGTGCCTCGCGGAAGGTCAACTCCAGGGCCTTGCGTGCCGGGCCGTTGAACGGGATCAGCGTGCCGGGGTCGTCGCCGGCCGGGGGCAGGGTGACCGCCGCGCGGACGGTGTCGGGGTCGACGTTCTGTGCGGTCAGCAATGCGGTGGCTAGTGCGTCGGGGTCGCTGAGGACCCCCAGCACTAGGTGGTCGGGGGTGATCTCCGCGTTGCCCGCGTCGTGGGCGGCGTTTTGGGCCGCGACCACCGCGCTGCGGGCCCGCGGCGTGAACCGGCCAAAGCCCTGGCTGGGATCGAGGCTGGTCGGTTCCGGGCGGGGCACGAACCGCTTCTGGGCGGCCTGCTTGGTGACCCCCATGCATTTGCCGATGTCGGTCCAGGAGGCCCCGGAGCGGCGGGCCTGGTCGACGAAATGGCCGATCAGATGGTCGGCGACCTCGCCGAGATGCTCGGCGGCCAGCACGGCGTCGGTGAGTTGATCCAGGGCGTCGGCGTGCACCTGCTTGATGGCGTTGATCAGGTCGTCGAGGCGGACGGGATAGGCGATGGGGGTCTCGGTCATGTCGTCAACTTTAGGTTGACGCCTTGGTTTCGTCAACCATGGGTTGACGCGGCGGTTGGTCTGTTCGATCTGTCATCGATTCGTTGCCGAAAACAGCGCGTGGCGCGTGGAGGATGGCGCCGTCGCACCGCGCGACTCGGCCGGCAACGCGGGCCCTAGCCGTCGAAGAAAGCGAATATGGACGTTCTTCAGCAGCAGTTCCTCGGCCCGCTGGGCAGGTTCCTCTACAGCTACGTGCTGGTCGTGTTGCTGATCGGCGCGGGCATCTACTTCACGGTGCGCACCCGCTTCGTCCAGGTCCGCTACTTCCGGCGGATGCTGCACCAACTGCGGCGCTCCGGCGGCGCCGACGGCGAGATCTCGTCGTTTCAGGCGTTCTGTGTCGGGCTGGCCTCCCGGGTGGGCACCGGCAATATTGCCGGGGTGGCCGTCGCGCTGACCCTGGGCGGGGCCGGGGCGGTGTTTTGGATGTGGGTGACCGCGGCGCTGGGCATGGCCACCGCGTTGGTGGAGGCCACGCTGGCCCAGATCTTCAAGGTCCGCGCGGTCGACGGCGGGTTCCGCGGCGGTCCCGCGTTCTACATCCGGCGCGGGCTGGGGTCGCGCGCCGGCGGCGTGGTGTTGCGGTGCTGCTGGTCGTCACCTCCGGGATCGCGTTCAACATGGTGCAGGCCAACGCGGTCAGCGACGTGCTGCAGTCGGCGCACGCGGTGGGGCCGGGCTGGACGACGCTGGGTCTGGTCGTGCTGACCGCGCCGGTGCTGTTCGGCGGGGTGCGCCCGGGTGGCGCGGGTGGCCGGCGTCATCCTGCCCGTCGTGGCCGTCGGATACGTGCTGCTGGCCTGCGCGATCGTGGTGGTCGACATCACCAGCCTGCCGCGGGTGATCGGCCAGATCGTCGGCGGCGCGTTCGGAATCCAGCAAGTGGCAGGCGGTTTGGGCGGCGGGTTGGCGGCCGCGATGCTCAACGGCGTCAAACGCGGCCTGTTCGCCAACGAGGCGGGCATGGGCAGCGCCCCCAATGTCGCGGCCACCGCCACCGTGTCACACCCGGTGGAGCAGGGCCTGATCCAGTCGCTGGGCGTGTTCGTCGACACCATGCTGGTGTGCACCGCCACGGCGTTCATCGTGTTGGTCGCCGGGCCCGAGGTCTACGATCCGGCGCAGGCCGGTGCGGTCGCCGGGGCCAGCCTGACCCAGGCCGCGGTCGCCGCCGGCCTGGGGCCCTGGACCACCGGAGTGATGACCACCGTGGTGTTCGTCTTCGCCTTCTCCTCGGTGCTCAGCAACTACGTGTGCGCGGAAGCCAACCTGATCTTCCTGGGGGCGGGGGGACCGGTCCATCAACGCGTTGAAGGTGTGGACGTGATCGCGTCGCGTTTGGGGCGATGGCCAAGCTGGCGGTGGTGTGGGAGCTGGCCGATATCGGCATGGCGCTGATGGCGATCGTCAACCTGGTCGCGATCTGCCTGCTGGGCCGGTGGGCGTTGGCCGCGTTGGCCGATTTTCACCGCCAGTCCGCTTTGGGCGCGGTTCCGGTGTTCGTGGCCGCCGAGGCCGGACTGCCGGGGGTGCTCGACGGGGACGTGTGGGCGCCGCGTCGCATCCCCGCCAGGGTGCCCGAGCGCGAGCTGCACCCGATCTGACCCCGTCAGCCCAGCTGGTCGAGTTCGGCCGCCGCGGCGAGCAGGTCGGCGGCGAGCCGTCGGGCCACGTCGGCGTCGATCTCAATGGTGACGTGATCGTCCGCGGTCCGGTCGGCGATGAAGATGCCGCGGTGTTTGACATCGCCGCCGGGGGACTGGAATCCGAAGCTTTCTACCCGCACGGTGGTGCCGCGCACGGTACCGATGAAGAACCGGCACGCTTCGTCGCCGTCGCTGGGGTTCTCCCAGTCGGACACGGAGCTGGCGTCGGGCGGTGGCGGCACATCGTGGTGCACGGTGTGCAGCAAATTGCGTTTAGCGAAGTCGCGGGCACAGCCGAGCAGGGCCGCGTCGTGCCGCATCGAGCGGGGGTTGGAGTCCCATTGCTGGAGACCCGCGACCTGATCGGGGGTGAGTTGGTCGGCAAGATCGCGCCACGAGGTGGCCTCTTCGATGCTTGTCACGGGCGACGACCGTACGCGCTGCTGGGACCGCTGACAAGAGCTTGGCGAACGCCGATTTGAATTGTGAAGACATCTCGTTACCATGTTGCGATGGCGGCGCCCGAGTAGGGAAAAAGTTCCGCAACAATGGGTTACAAGTTAGTTACGTCCTCGTTAAATTCGCTGGAATTCTCACGTACCTACATGGCGTAGCAAATTCGGATCTCGGATTGTGAGATGTCCTCTGGCTTGCCCCTGAGCCACGGCCGGGAACCGTCAGTCACATCCGACGCAGAAGTCCCTAGCCGAGGGATGTGCACCTTCCAGAAACGGATAGCGCATCTGGTACCACTTTTTGGGCTCGCGCCAGGGCGCCGTGCCGGTACGCCGGTTGCGCGTATGACTCACCGACGGATCGGCATGGGCGTGGCGTCAGGGCGTGACGTACTGCCGGCAGCTATAGCTCACCGGGTCGCAGATCACCGGGTTGGTGGTCCAGCCACCGTAGGTGCCCGGCACGTCCCAGGTCGGCATCAGCGGGCCGTTGTACGGCGGGTCGTAGCTGCAGGTATGGCTGAAGTCGCACAGCGGGTCGTCGGCGTGGGCCGAGCCGGCTGGCGCGAGGATGACCGCGGCGAGCACGGCCCCGAGGGTGCATAGGATCTGCATGGTTTCTCCTTCGGCGCGGACGCTACGCCGGGGCACCGACAACCACGTTGGAGAAGGACGGGCGATTGCGCTCACGGAAGGCGAATTGACGCCAGTGCTGCGCGAAAACCACCTCTGATCTGCGCAAATAATGGTGCGCGGTACTGGGATTGAACCAGCGACCTCTTCCGTGTCAGGGAAGCGCTCTCCCGCTGAGCTAACCGCGCGGGGGACAACATGGAGGTGGAGACGGGAATCGAACCCGTGTGCACGGCTTTGCAGGCCGTTGCCTCACCACTCGGCCACTCCACCGCTGGGGTTGATGCCACTGCATCCTCCGAGCGGATGACGGGATTCGAACCCGCGACCCTCACCTTGGCAAGGTGATGCGCTACCAACTGCGCTACATCCGCGTGCCACGAGCGAGATCGTCGCCCGTCGCGAAGCACGACATTAGTCCAACCACGTGGGCGGGCACAAATTCCTCCGATCGCACCGGCGCGCCGCTTGAGACGGCCTGCTGATTCTCGTCGAATCGACTGGCCGTGCTAGTCTTCCACCTCGTTCCCGGTCTCGTAGCTCAGCGGGAGAGCGTCCGCCTCACACGCGGAAGGTCACTGGTTCGATCCCAGTCGGGACCACAGAAAACAACTGGTCGACGCGCGTCTTTGTTATCGAGAGGCAAAACTGGCCGGGCTGAACCGCGATGGGACCACGTGGCGTAGCGGTACCGACTCCGATGTCGCGTGGATCAGGCAGTGCACGACGATCGGCCTGGCGATCACCTCGGCGATCCCACCTGTCTTCGACGCCTACGCCACCGTGGTATTGCCCGATGCCGGCGACAACGACGGGCCACGCCACGACCGGGCCGTGATCGAGCTGCTGAGTCGACAGTCACCGGATCAGCCGTGGTGGCTCGGATACCTCGAAACCGGCGTTTCCGACATCGTGTTTCCCTACGCGCCCCTGGTCACCTTGTACGCGAACTGGTCGTACGTGCTGGTGCAGGCCGGACCCGAACAGGCCGCCAGCTGGCGAAGCACCAACGCCCAATACCCCTGGGAAAGCCGGCTACCGGACCTGATGTTTCCCGAGGACCGGTCCTGGCTGTTGTCGACCCTGTGGGACGACGACTGGACCTGCCTGGGCGGGTCGGCCACGCTCATCGACGGCTTCTGCAACCACCCCGGCCTTCGGCCCCGCGTGCGACGGGTGAACCTCGGCGAGGACGCCACCCCGCCCGGTCACCAGGCGCTTTGAGCGCCGCGGCACCTCTCCGACATGCCGGTCACAGGGGGACCGGCACTCGCCAGGTGGCTGGTGGGCGACCGGGGGACTGCAGGGCGTCGCTGCCACCAGTGTCACGTCCCGCTATCCGCGCCGCCATCGTCCCGCCGCGCTAGGCCAAGCCCCGCGCTACTTCGACCAGTGTCTCCGCGCGGCGGACAAGCACCTTCACCCGGGATTCATCGATACGTTTGTGCGTGTACTCCACGTCGTTCTTCTCCGCGATCAGGTCGCCGAGCGCGCGGGTGGCTCGTGACTTGTCAGGGTGCCCTTGAAGGATCGTCCTCCAAGCCCCTGGCCCGGCGCACTGTGTGGCGCGAGATCGGCGCACCGTAGAGGACGAATCGATCCCGGACGATGTCCAATACCACTGGCTCCGAGCCGGACTCGGCTAGTTCGTCGAACTCGGCGACGCCGAAAACCAGCGTGTCGCACGTTGCGCCGAACCTGTGCTCCACAGCGGCCTGAAGGTCTGCTTTGCCGTCCCACGTCACGCCATCGGCTACGAGAACGGCGATGTCCACATCGCTGCCGCGGAGGGCCTGCCCGCGCGCCGCGGAACCGAACAGCACCACTGTGACGACATCGGGGTCGGCGCTCACCGCGCCGTGAACCACCTGCCGGAGGAGCTCGCGCGGGTCCATCAACTCACGCAGCGCCGGGACAGCGATGTGGTCGGCGTTGAGGGTGTGCAGTGTCGCTCGTCCTGCTGGCATCGTCTCGACTAGTCCCATCGCGATGAGTGTCTTGAGCGCGGCCTGTACCGCGGTCAAGCTGTGGTCACCGTCGGTGAGCTTCTGGACCTGCCGCCCAGTGAGCGGCGCACCCGTTCGCAGCAGAATCCGCAGCACCGCGCCCTGGGCGCCGGGGATGAGGCCGCCGAACGGCTCGCCAAAGAACATGACTTGATTATAGGTCACATGGCGTGTGAAAAGTTCATATGATTTCGCTAAAATTCATAGCTTCTGTCGCTGGGCGTTTCCGACGCGGCGGTGCCGGTGATTGAGGCGAGAGGGCTTGCGGCGTCGGCCGATGCGGGTGCCCCGTTCGTGCGGATCGTGCGTGCACGAAGTGAGGTCAACCGACGTCGTTGACTTCACTTAGCTCCGTAAGTGAAGTCAATTTGTACCGGCGGGCTGGGCGCGGGCGGCCTGGACGAAGCAGACAACCAGCGGGTTCGGTGGACGGCGGCCACTCCCAGCTCTGACGCGGTTCGGAAAGGCGCCGCCGACGAAAACCTGTGAAGAATCACGACGGCTTGACCCCGTGGCCAACTGAACGGGGTCAAGCCCAGCGTTTGCGGACCTCAGTCGAGGTCGGCGAGAACCTTGCGCGCGGCTTGGAGTTCGGCTTCGAGGGCGGCGACCTTCGCGGCCTGTTGCGCGCGCGCCTCCTCGATTACCTGGTCGATCGGCGTGGAGAGGTCCTCGTGCAGTTCCTTGGCGGCACGGGAGACGGCGGCGGCCGCGACCGCGAGGTTGCGGGCGAGGTAGCTGCTGCCCTGCTTGAGTTCGGCGCGCCATTCGCCGTCGGCGGTACCGGTGACGGTGAGCGTCAGTTCGAGAGTCTTGGTCCTCTTGCTCGTCGCCCTCTTCGATGTTGTCTTCCTCGGCTGTTCCGCGGAGGAGGCTTCAGCGTTCGGCGTGTCCGGCGCCGGCCTACTCCCGAGCGAGGCGTCGTCGACAGGACTAGCCTGCATGTCGGAAGTGTCCGGGGCGGCGTGCAAGGCTTCTGCTTTCGGGGTATCTACAGTGATCGTCACGGTGAGCTCCTTTCTGAAGTTCGCCCGCAGTGCGCGGGTCGGCAAGGAAAGTCAGTCGAACACATGTTCTACACTGTAGGCGGCGGGGCGCGCAAGGGCGCGCAACCACTTGTCGCCAGAGCCGTTACCCGTGAAGAGATTTCGCCCGGTGCTCCCGGGTCTGATACATCGACGGGGAAATCGACCTTACTGCCATAGCCCCCGACGTACGCTGCGACGATGACGAAACTCCGCAGCGGTATCGCCGCGCTCGCCGGACTGATCCTGGTCGCCTCCGCGGCGGTCGGGTGCTCGCACACCGACGGCAAGTCCGCCAGCTCCGCGACCGCCACGTCCGCGACGCAAACCCAGGCGACCGCGACCACTACCGCGGCGCCCACACCTACCGGCCCGCCGGTGGGCACCGCGACGATGAAGGTCACCGGCGGCAGCGCCCCGGTCACCATCACCTGCAGCATCAACGGCGCTGCGGAGCAGACCGAGACCAACGTGACCCTGCCGTGGGAAAAGCAGTACCCGGTGTACGACAAGGTGGAAACCTGGGTCACCGCCGACGGCGGCGCCGAAGTGCTCGGCTGCACGATCACGATGGGCGGCAATGTGGCGGCGTACATGAATGAGGTGCACCCCACCTGCAGCTTCGCCTACTACGGGTAGCGGTGC
Source organism: Mycobacterium talmoniae (assembly GCA_002967005.1). Classification (GTDB taxonomy): domain Bacteria; phylum Actinomycetota; class Actinomycetes; order Mycobacteriales; family Mycobacteriaceae; genus Mycobacterium; species Mycobacterium talmoniae. The sequence continues at coordinate 23,817 of PPEA01000447.1, read as the reverse complement.
GGGCCTAAGGCCCGGTCGCGATGTAGCGCAACGTTTTACGCGGGCCGAAGCACCGCGACCAGGAAGTCGGAATCATCGGTGAACGGCCGCAGGTCCCAGCTGGACAGCAGCAGATCGGGCGCGAACCCGGCGTCGACGGCGTCGTTGAGGAACTCGCCGAACTCGTAGTCGCGTCCGGCGCCGAACCCGATCACCGCACGGCCGTCGCTTTTGAGGTGGGCGCGCACCCGGCTCAGCACCTGCACGCGGGTACTCGGCGCCAGAAAGGTCATCACGTTGCCGGCCGACATCGCGATGTCGAAGGGCTCGGCGATGCCGCGCGCGGGCAGGTCGAGTTCGGCGAGGTCGCCGACCAGCCACCGCGGCCCGGGGTGGTCGTGCTCGGCGGCCTCGATCAGCGCCGGGTCGAACAGCTGACGGCGTGCCAAAAACGCCTGCACCCGCCGCCGCAGGTCCGGGTCGAAGAAGCGCGGATCGCGCAGCGCCAGCATCGAGGTGAACACCCGGAACGGGTTGCGGGCCAACTCGTCGGCGTCGATCGGCCGAAAGGCGGTGGACACCACCGGAACCGGCGGATCGGCGTCGCGCAGATCGTAGTAGCCCACCGGGTACATGCCGAACGCGGCGAACAGGTCGGCGACGGTGGCCAGCTCGGCCGGGGTGCCGACCCGGATCGCGCCGTGCCGCTCGGCGGTGACCCGGTCCAGCGAGCCCAACCGTTCGGCGCCCGGCCGGCGCGCCGCATAATCGCGGTTGACCTCGGTGGTGACCGCAACCAGCGTGGTGTAGGCCGGCACCTCGGCCCCGTACATGGCCGACAGCGCCGCGGCGAAACGTTCCCGCAGCTGCCAGCTCACCAACTTTTTCATCCCGATGGCCGCCCCACCGCGCTGCGATAGTCTCCGGCCATGGTGGAGACGCTGGACAATATCGACCGCATCCTGGTGCGCGAACTGGTGGCCGACGGGCGGGCCACGCTGGCCGAATTGGCCGCCACCGCCGGGCTGTCGGTGTCGGCGGTCGCCTCCCGGGTGCGCCGGCTGGAGTCGCGGGGCGTGGTTACCGGGTACTCGGCGCGGATCAACCCCGAGGCGCTCGGGAACATGCTGTCGGCGTTCGTCGCGATCACCCCTCTCGACCCCTCACAACCCGATGATGCACCCGCGCGGCTGGAACACATCGAGGCGATCGAATCGTGTCACTCGGTGGCCGGCGAGGACAGCTACATCCTGCTGGTGCGCGTCGCGTCCGCGCGGGCGCTGGAAGACCTGCTGCAGCGGATCCGGACGGCGGCCAACGTGCAGACGCGCAGCACCATCATCCTACAGACGTTTTACAGCGATAGACAGTTTGTGCCGTAAATATTGCGGTCAATGCGGACTAAGGCCGTAAATCACCGGTATTCTGGTGGCATGACTGCCGTGCTTGGCCCCGCCGAAGCGCCCACCCGGCTGTCACCCGACCGGGTCCGGCAGGTGCTGGCGCACAGCATGCTGGTCGACGGTTTCGACCTGGTGCTGGACCTGGACCGCTCGGCCGGTTCCTACCTGGTGGACGCCCGCGACGGGCGCCGCTACCTGGACATGTTCACCTTCTTCGCCTCGTCGGCGCTGGGGATGAACCATCCCGCCCTCGCCGACGACGCCGCGTTTCGGGCCGAACTCGCCCAAGCCGCCCTGAACAAGCCGAGCAACTCCGACGTGTACTCGGTCCCGATGGCGCGGTTCGTCCAGACGTTCACCCGGGTGCTCGGCGACCCGGCGCTGCCGCACCTGTTCTTCATCGACGGGGGTGCGCTGGCGGTGGAGAACGCGCTCAAGGTCGCCTTCGACTGGAAGAGCCGGCACAACGAGGCCCACGGCCGCGACCCCGCGCTGGGCACCCGGGTGCTGCACCTGCGCGGGGCGTTTCACGGCCGCACCGGCTACACCATGTCGCTGACCAACACCGAACCGGTCAAGGTGGCGCGGTTCCCGAAGTTCGACTGGCCGCGCATCGACGCACCGTACGTGCGGCCGGGCCTAGCGGCGTCGGACATGGACGCCCTGGAGGCCGAGTCGCTGCGGCAGGCGCGGGCGGCGTTTGCGGCGCACCCGCACGACATCGCCTGCTTTATCGCCGAACCCATTCAGGGCGAGGGCGGCGACCGGCACTTCCGCCCCCAGTTCTTCACCGCCATGCGCGCCCTGTGCGACGAGTACGACGCGCTGCTGGTCCTCGACGAGGTGCAGACCGGGTGCGGGTTGACCGGAACCGCTTGGGCCTACCAGCAATTGGGGGTGGCGCCGGACGTGGTCGCGTTCGGCAAGAAGACCCAGGTGTGCGGGCTGATGGCGGGGCGGCGGGTCGATGAGATCGCCGACAACGTGTTCGCGGTGTCGTCGCGGCTGAACTCGACGTGGGGCGCCAACCTCACCGACATGGTCCGCGCCCGCCGTGTCCTGGAGGTCATCGAAGCTGAGGGGTTGTTCGCGCGGGCCGCGGTGGTCGGTCGCTATTTGCACACCCGGCTCGACGAGTTGGCGCACGACTTTCCGGGTCTGCTGCTCGACGTCCGCGGTCGCGGCCTGATGTGCGCGGTCAGCATGCCGACCACCGCCGACCGCGATGAGTTGCTCCGCCGACTGTGGCGGCGTGGTGTGGTCCTGCTGGCCAGCGGTGCGGACGGGGTGCGGTTCCGGCCGGCATTGACGGTGTCGGAGGCCGAAATTGACGCCGCGGTAGCCGCCTTGCGCGGCGCGCTGACCGAGCTGGGTTAGTCGCACCTCGCACCCGAGGCAGCCCACGGTTATCCGCAGCTATCCTGGGAAATCTGGACCCGAATAACAGAGGTTCGGTATGCAACGACCACGCCCGGGTTCCCACGGGGACCGGCTGGGGCAGGAAGACGACGAGGTGCGTGCGGCCGCCCGGTTTGCGGTGGTGGCGGCCGCCAAGCGGCGTCGGCTTCGTCGTCCTGGCGGCGCTGTGGGTCAGCACCTGCGGCGGGGAGGCGGCCGTCGACACGGCGGCGTGCGGTGTGCCGCAGCGGACGGTGTTGGCGTTCGGGGGACCGGCCATTTTGTTCGGTGCCGGCGTGTGGGCGTTTGTGCGCACCTACCGGGTGTGGCGCGACGAGGGCACCTGGTGGGGTTGGCACGGGGCCGGCTGGTTCTTGCTCACGCTGATGATGCTGACGATGACGCTGGGTACCCCGGCGATCTCCGGGTTGACGCTGGGTGGCTGACGCGCCGAACCGAGTCTTGGCTCAGGCGGCGCGCCGCTGCAGTCGACTATCGGTGCGCGCGTGTACCCACTGTCGATCCACCTGGTTGACGCGGCGCAGCTCCACGACGAACCACAGCGCTCCGGCGATGATCCCGAGGACGGCGATGAGCACCGTCGTGGTGAGCCATTCGTAGTGCCGGTAGGCGGCGACCGCCACCGTGGCGACCATCCCGGCGAAAGCGATGATTATCAGAATGAACCCGGGCCAGAAGAGGTTGTCCTTCATCGTGATACCCGCGTGCGGTTGCGTGGTCCGCGCGTGGTCTGTCGGGTCGTGGTGCGTGTCTCCCATGAGCTGACCTCCGCCATCGGATGACACCATGCTACTCACTCAACGGCCCCGGTGCGGTGCAATTCTTAACCCCGCCGGGGCTCAGCGGGTCGCGCGAATATCGCTGGCTGCTAGGTCCGCGCGACTTCGTTGCGGGCGTACACCTCAGGCAGCAAAATCGCCCCAATCGTGGTCACCAGCCACACCACCACTGTCGCGGCGATCCAGGATGCGAAGCCGCGAATGCTGAGTTCCTGCGTGATCACCGAGGTGAGACCCATTGCGACGAGGGTCAACACCAGTCCGGTACCGCCGAGGAGCAGCGACGCATAACCGTGCGGCAACTTCAAGATGAACGCCGCCAGGCCCGCTTGCGCGATGGAGAACAACACAGCGGCGACGATCACCGCCGACGGCGTCACCGAAACATTGGGCACCGCCCAGGCTGCCACGATCATGCCGATGGCCCACGACACCAGATGCACCACGCCCCGAAGCAGGATTTGCCCCATAGCACTAAGCGTAGGTCTAGCGGGCGGCGCTGTGAAGAACCGCGTTTCCGTGGCTACCCACGCGAAGAAGGTCCAGCCGGTACCGGCTGGACCTTCCTCATGGGAAAGGCTTGTCGCGCCGTCAGTTGTCGGTCTGGTTGGCTTTTTGCCGCTGCTCTTCGACCGCCGCGTTCCCCCGGGCCTGTTCGGCCTGAGCTTCCTTCTTCGCGGCCTCGCGTTCGGCCTCGGCTTTGTCCTGCTGTGCCTGGCCCTCACGGATCATGTCGTCGCGGCCGGTGACGGTCCCGACCGCCTCCTTGGCCTTGCCCTTGACGTCCTCGACGACGCCCTTGATGGCTTCTTCGGGTCCACTGTTCTTGTCGTTGTCGGCCATAGCCTGCCTTTCGCTCTAGTGGTTACGAAGCTTCGTGATGAGCTTGCTTTTGTTCAGCTTCGAATAGCCGGATATACCAAGCTCTTTCGCCCTCTTCTTGAGCTCCGGGACAGTCCAGTCCTGGTACGAACCTGACTTGCCACCGCTTTTCCCGACGCGGGAGCGACTGCTGGCCGCCGCCGCGTTGGAGATCCGGGCGGCCTTCTCTTTCGACTCGCCCCGGTCGCGCAGGTCTTCGTAGAGACGCTCGTCTTTGATCGACGGGTTCGGCATCTCCGTCTCCTTTCCGCGCGTGATTCCCGACCCATCCCGCAGGCTTCCCGCCGCGGTCGGCTGTCAAACCTGCAACGTCACCCCGGATAGTCGTCGCCCTCGACGCCCACGACTTCATGGAGTTGCTCCTGCCAATCCGGGGCGTCGGCCTCCAGCGGCGGATCCGCCCGGGCGGGCGGACCGGGTTCCGGGGCGGTTTCTTGGTCCTGCTCGACGGCGTCGGCGATCGGGATCTCATCGGGGTTCTGACCGGTGGGCATCGAGATCGCCTACCCGTTGGCCGGCGGATCAAAACGAACGGTTACCGGTGCGGACAAACGGGTATCAGCCCTAGGTCATGACCATTATCCCGAATGCCTGCAGTGCCGCCGGGTGGCCGCCACGTCGCCATCACCGGTGCGAGGACGATAAACGCCGCGCCCATGAGGGTCCGGATACCCGGTGGCCGTCGTGACCAACCGGCTGGTGCGCAGCGGTAGTCTCGGTCCGATATCGCCGGGAGGACACGTGACTGATAAAGGAGTCGAATCGGCGGGGCAACGGCACGGCGAACGCGCCGTCGAACTCCGGGTCGCCCCCCGGTTGGAGAACTTGGCGGTGTTGCGCACCCTGGTCGGCGCGGTCGGCACCCTAGAAGACCTGGATCTGGATACCGTCGAGGACCTGCGGTTGGCGGTCGACGAGGCCTGTACCCGGCTGATCCGGTCGGCGAGCCCGGAGGGCACCCTGGTGGTGGTGGTCGACCCGCGCGACGACGACGTCGTGGTGCAAGCGTCTGTGGCCTGCGAAAGCGTGGATGTGCTGACCCCGGGCAGCTTCAGCTGGCACGTGCTGACCTCGCTGACCGACGAGGTGAAGACCTTCGGCGACGGCCGCGAACCGCAGGGCGGTCACCGCGTCTTCGGGATCACGTTGACGACCCACCGGGCGGGCCGCGCCCAGTGACAGAACGCGCCGCCGGGGGTTCGGCATCGCGGTCGAGTTCTGAATATGCCGACGTCCCGGAGATGTTTCGCCAACTGGCCAGCTGTCCCGCCGACTCGCCGGAGTTCCGTCGCCAACGCGACAAGATCGTGGAGCGGTGCCTGCCGCTGGCCGAGCACATTGGCCGTCGCTTCGAGGGCCGCGGCGAGTCACGCGAGGACCTGGTCCAGGTCGCCCGGGTGGGATTGGTCAATGCGGTGATCCGGTTCGACGTCGAAGCCGGCTCGGACTTCGTCTCGTTCGCGGTGCCCACCATCATGGGCGAGGTGCGCCGGCACTTCCGGGATAACAGCTGGTCGGTGAAGGTTCCCCGGCGGCTCAAGGAACTGCATTTGCGGCTCGGGTCGGCGACCGCCGAGCTGTCCCAACGGCTGGGACGGGCGCCCACCGCCTCCGAGCTCGCCGAGGAAGTCGAACTCAGCCGCAGCGAGGTCGTCGAGGGGCTGGTGGCGGGCAGCTCCTACAACACGCTGTCCATCGACTCCACCAGCAGCCGCTCCGGTGACGAAGAGGTGCGGGCCATCGCCGATACCCTCGGCTCCGTCGACGCTGGCCTGGAGCGGATCGAGAACCGGGAGGCGCTGCGCCCGTTACTCAACGCGCTGCCCGAGCGGGAGCGCACGGTGCTGGTGCTCCGGTTCTTCGAGTCGATGACGCAGACGCAGATCGCCGAGCGGGTCGGAATCTCGCAGATGCACGTCTCCCGGCTGCTGGCGAAATCGCTAGCTCGGCTCCGTGACCAGCTGCAGTAGCCGGCTGCGGCTTTGCACCGTGGCCAGCGCGGCAGCCACCGACTCGGTGGTCGGCAACGCGCTGTCCGGGTCGCAGATTCGCAGCAGGCGGGACACCGCGGAGCTGGGAACCATCGCCCAATAGATTTGGCCGTCGGTGCATCGGGTATTGATCGTCTGCAGGATGGAAAAACCTGCGGTGCCGATGAATTCCAGGTCGTGCAGGTCGAGCACCAACCACTCGCAGTAACCGGCGCAGCGCTGCACATAGTCAGCGAGTTGCCCGGCGTTCGCGGCGTCGAGTTCACCGCCGACACTGATCACCGCGCCGGAACGCCCCCAGCGGGCGGTCGAATGAGCGGTGTGACTCTCCCAGGTCTGAGGCGGAAAGGTCGTGTCCGTCCGGGGAGGCGGAAATGCGGACTCGGCGACTCTGGTAGCGGACATTCTTGTGGCTCCATCAGTCGAAAAATCGTGCTGTTGGACTCACGTCAATGTGATTACAACCCTCACGGGTAGAAGCCAGGGAGTAGGCCCCCTGGTCACGTCTTTGACGCTTCTTCCGGGTGGCTGTGAACTCAACCTGTTCGCTGACGTTACCCCTGCCCGCCGCGGTTCACAACAGTTCGGTAACGGACAGCGGGATTCTGTTCAACCCCTTAGGTTGCCGCCGCCTGCCCCCGCGCAGCGAAGTTGAGTTTGGCCTGGACAGGCTAGGAATCGGCGACGAGCAAGCCGGCGCCCGGTTGGGGTCACGGCGCCGCGGCAAAGGTAAAAATCCGTCAAGGCTGCGTCGGGGCTGTTGCACGGGTGCCGGACGATGCCTCCGGGGCGGGTGAGTTTTCCGCGCGCCATGAAGGCAGTTTGCCGGGCGGGCGCTTAGCCGCGGCTGACCCTCCGTACCTCGACCTGTCCGTTGTTCTCCCGGGTCTCGAACGTCGGCTGGGCGGTGATGGCCGGTCCCCGCAGCACCGCCCCGTCCCGGATATCGAACTGGGAGCCGTGGCAGGAACAGGTCACCACGTCGCCGTCGAGGTCGCCCTCGCTGAGCAGGCAGCCGCGGTGCCCGCAGCGGTCGTGGACGGCATGGATGACGCCGCCGTTGCGGGCCAGCACACCGGGTTGCCGCCGGCGTCGCCGGACCGCGGTTGCCCATCGGTGAGTTCGCTCGCCTTGGCGACCGGCGTCCACTCGGGCGGGCCGGGGTCGAACACGGTCTGGTTGACCCCCACCCCCCGCACGAACGACAGGTGACCGCCGAGGTAGCCACCGCCCTGGAGCACCGCAGCGCCGGCCAACGCGAGCAGCACGCCTCTGGTGCGTTTGCCCCGCCACCGGGCGACCAGCGAGGCGCCGTAGAGCAGCAACGCCACGTCGTTGACGGCGGCGTGCACCAACCCCACGCGGCGGACGGTCTCATCGGCCAACTCGGTGTCGGCCCAGTCATTGACCCCGGTCACCGCGGTGGGAATGGCCGCCCCGATGCCCAGGGCGATCAACCGCCCTGCCGCCCGCTCGCCGGTGCGGGGCGCGAGCAGGTCCAGCAACGTCGCCGACGTAAACGTGCCGATGACCAGGTCGGTTAGCGGCGGATGCACCGGATGACCCACACGGGTGCCGCTCACCGTTTCTTTGAGACCCCGCGGCGCCAAGAGCTGACGTGCCTTTCTCGCGATCGCTTGCGCCGGCGCGTCCAATTCCTCGGCCTGCTCAAGGCGGTCGGTCAGCGCGCGGGGTGGGATCGATGCGGGCATGCGGCTGATCTACCCGGCCCAGGTCGGATCTACACCTGTGTGTGCGCAGCTGAGCGCACCGCTGTCACGGTCGCGACGAAATGCGGCAGAAATTCACGTTTCGTCGCGTCGGCGGGGGGTATGCGTGCGAGGTCCGGAGATCAATCGACATAGGAAACGACATGATCGAAGACAAGAACACACACCGCAATCCGCTAGGCGTGATCGGCGCAGGTATGGCCGCGCTGGCTGTCAGTGGAGCTATGGCCGTCGCGGGTATCGCCCCGGCGACTGCAACAACTAGCGCGGGTGCCCCAGGTCTCAGCTTTGCACCCTTCGAAGAGCCGCCGCCTGGACCGCCCGGGCCTCCTGGGCCGCCTGGACCTCCTGGGCCCCCTGGAGATGTCGGCGCACCTGGCGTCCCCGGCCCGGTGGGACCGCCTGGAGGCCCCGGCGCCCCTGGCCCAGTTGGTCCGCCTGGCGGACCTGGTGGTCCCGGCATTCCCGGGCCGCCCGGCGGGCCTGGGATCCCCGGTCCGCCCGGTGGGCCTGGTGCACCCGGTATGCCTGGAGCCCCTGGTGCTCCAGGGCCGGTAGGCCCGCCTGGGCCTCCTGGGGCCTAGCCCGCAATAGCGTCCGACCGCAGCAAACCCGGTGGTTGCTGCGGTCGCGCGCGCCGTTTGCCGGCCGGTCTTGCGGGCGGCAGACAATCTATGCGGTGAATGTTTATCTCGCGTCGTGCTGGCCATTCCACAACTATGCGCAGGATGTATTACGAACAGCTTGCCGCATTGGGCGGCAAACTCGGCGACGCCTGCGGAATGACCCGCGACGCACTGCGACTGGCGACTCACGGTTTGCTCAACGTGGACCTCGACATGGTCGACGACGTCATCTCGGGCCACGGTGGCATCGTTGCCGCGAGTTCGGCTGCGCAAAAGTCGGCGTTCTCGGTGCTGGCGCTGCACGCACCGGTGGCGGCGGACCTGCGCACAGTGGTCAGCTCCATCCAAATCGCCGCCGATATTGAACGCATGGGGGGATTGGCCGCCCACGTCGCGAAGATCGCCCGGCGCCGCTTTCCAGAGCCAGCGGTGCCGGAGCAACTCAACGCGCACTTCGCTGAGATGGGCGCAGACGCGGCCGCGCTGGCCCACGGCGCCGCGGAGGCGTTGGTATCGCGGGACCCGTCGGTCGCAGCGGAGATTCGCCCGCAGGACGAGGCGATCAACGAGCTACATCGCCACCTGCTCAGCTCGTTCCGCGAGGCGGATGCTCGGGCGCGCCGGTGGTGGCGACGCGGCTGGAGCGACGGCATCGCCGCCGCGGTAGATGTCGCCTTGCTCGATCGGTTCTACGAACGGTTCGCCGACCACGCGGTGGAGATCGCCCGGCGGGTGGTCTTCCAGGCAACGGGTCACTGCCAGCCCGGTGAGCGGTGGGCCAGCTAGCGCGCACGGCCGTCGGTCTCCAAGGTCAATTGGCGAATTGCTGGCCGGGTATTCGCACATAACGCGTCAACGTCGAAAAAGTTGTGGGCTAAAGCGGATCGGAGCAAAATATCAGCATCGCGATCGGAGTGAAGACATGGTGGTGAAGCGCCGCAACGACGTGATGTGGGAAGTCGCCGAGTTGGTGCAGGCATTCGAACACCACCCGGCCGCCGCGGCCGACACCATGCTCGACGAGCTGACCGCCAGTTCGCTCAGCTATATCCCGAGTGCTCAGCATGTCGGCATCACCGTTGCCACACCCGACGGCCGGGTGCGTTCGGTGGCAACAACCGACGGATATCCGGTGTTGCTCGACGAGATCCAGGAGCGTCACCACGAGGGGCCGTGCTTGGAGGCGGCCGCGGACCACCAGTTCATTCGGGTCAACGACATCATGCTGGAGCGCCGCTGGCCGAGCTATTGCCGTGACGTGGCTGACCAGACGCCAATCCGGTCGGTTTTGGCCTTTCAGTTATTCGCCGCCAATGGGACCACGGGTGCCTTGAATTTTCACGCCGAAAAACCCAACGCTTTTGACGATGAGGCGGTGGAACTCGGCCTGATCCTGGCTACCCATACGGCGTTGGTCTGGCACATGGTGCGCCGCGATGAGCAGTTCCGCAGCGCGCTGGCCTCCCGCGACATCATCGGCCAAGCCAAAGGCATGATCATGGAACGCTTCGACATCGACGCGGTGCAGGCGTTCGAACTGCTCAAACGGTTATCGCAGACCTCGAACACGCCATTGGTGGAGGTCGCCCGGCGGCTGGTGAACCGCGAAGTTTCCGCCCGGTGACCGCCGCCGTCGACCCGGTCGCCGGCGGGACACGGCTATGAGCTGAGCCGCGCCCACGGCGGTAGCGGGACGGCGAGCAAATCTGCAGCCCCGGGCGCAGTGGTCAGCGCCAGCAGCGCGGTCGCCAACCGATCGGGCGGCGAGCACGAAGTCCGCGCAGCCGGTGGCGATCGCGTTGGCCGGCATGCTCGATGCGCGGGCGGTCGCCGGGTCTTGGACCAGAACGCGGCCACCACCCCGCTTCACTGCCCGGCAGCCCTCGGCGCCGTCGGCCAGCGATCCGGTGAAGATGACCGCAATCGTCGGGGTGGCGCCCGCCGAGCTGGCCAGCAATGCGTTACCCGGCCAGACACCGGCGACGCTGTCGGCGAGTTCCCACCGGCCCGACGCGTCGATCGTGGCGGTGGTTTGGGCGGGCACCACGGTGATGCCGGGCTGGTCGGCGACAGCGCCGGCTTCGGCAACCCGCACCGGCACGGCTGTTCTACCGGCCAGGATGGCGGCGAGGAGATCGCGGCCCTCCTGTACCCGTCGTCGATGTTGGACCACCACGATCGGCACGGGGTAGCCGGCTGGGATACCCGCTAGGAATGTGCTGATGGCTTTCAATCCGCCCAACGACGCGACCAGCACGACCCGCCCGAATATCGGGACGGCGGCGTGTCGGGTCCGGGACATACGTGTCAACGCTACGCGCGTATGTCGGTTGCCGACATAGATGCCGAAGGGTCGGGTATCCCGAGACCATGAGCGACGAGGACTTCCGGGCCAACGCGATCTTGGCGCAGTTGCCGGACAGCGAGTTCACGGCCCTTCGGCCGCACCTGCGGCTCGAGCAGTCGCAGATCAAACGACCCGCCTACGAACCGGGAAAGCCGATCAACGACATCCTGTTCCCGATTACCGCGGTGTACTCCCTGGTGGCGATTGCCGACGGCCGAGTCACGCTGGAGGTCGCGACCATCGGTCGCGAGGGCATGGTCGGCCTGCCGGTCTACCTGGGCGCCACCAGTAGCCCGCAGGCGGCGTTTTGCCAGGTCCCCGGTGCGGCCGTTCGGACCACTGTCGAAGACTTTCGTCGGGCACTGGGCCGCGACGGCGTGTTGCATGCGTTGCTGAACCGGTTCACGCAGGCGACGATGGTGCAGGTCGCGCAGAACGTGGTCTGCAACCGCAGCCATTCGACCGAGGCCCGGATGGCCCGCTGGTTGGCCACCACCCAGGACCGGGTGGGTCGCGACGAGTTCCCGCTCACCCAAGAGTTCCTCGCGCAAATGCTGGGCGTACATCGGCCGACGGTGTCGGCGGCCGCCCAAAAAATCCAGTCCGGAGGCCTCATCCGGTACCGCCGCGGCGTCATCACCATCATCGACCGACCGGAGCTGGAACGGGTGGCCTGCGATTGCTACCGCATTATCCGGGCGGAATTCGACGACCTGCGCAACTACGTCCGGTCCGGTGGTTAGTGCGCCTCCATCAGCAACAGCGCCCCATTCACCCCTCCCTCGGTGGGCGGCTGAAAGCCGGTGCAGGTCACCCGGATGTTCGTGGCCCGTCCGCGCCGATTGACCGCCTCCACCAGCGCCTCACCCGGGTTTGCCGGGTCGACGAAGGCGTTGCCGATCAGCGGCCGGACATTGTCCATCGGCAGCCCGATGTCCAGCGTGGTCAGCACCGTGCCCACGGTCTCGTCGGCGCGCAGGCCCCACAGTTCTTCGCAGCCACGATTCCACACCACCACCCGCATCTCCCGGTCGACGACCACCAGGCCTAGGCGGACCGAATTGACCAGGGAGTCAAGGAAAGTCCGCGCGTCGTCGAGTTCGACGCTGCGCTCCCGCAGAGTGTCGTTGATGGTGTGTAATTCGTCGTTGGTGGACTGCAACTCCTCGTTCATCGTCTCGAGCTCTTCGTTGGTGGACTGCAGTTCTTCGTTCGTGGTTTCCAGTTCCTCCACCGTCGACTGGAGTTCTTCGTTGGTGGTTTCGAGTTCTTCGTTGGTGGACTGGAGTTCCTCGTAGGCCGCCTCGAGCTGTCGATTGGTCTGGACCACCTTGTCCAGCAGCGCCCGGGTCGCGGTGACGTCGAAGAACACGATCGACACACCCAGCAGGCCGTTCTCGGCGTCGACCAGCGGGTTCACGTGGATCTCGAACCAGACGGTTTCCGCGCCGGGGCGTTGCCAACTGACGTCCTGGATGAGTGCGGAGCGTCGCTCCACCTTGGCCTGCTCCAGGTAGGCGCGCAACTCGACCGGCCGATAGGAGACCTCCAAATCGCGCAGCAAGCGTCCGATGTCGCGGGCCGAAAGCCCGAACATCGTTTCGGCCTGCTGGTTGATCATCGCCACGGTTTCTTCCCCGGTCACCACGATCTGGGCGACCGGGCTGGCGCGAAACGCCATGTCGCGCACCGTCGTCAAACCGGGAAGGTCCCAGTGGCGGTCGTACATCGACGCTGCCGGGTCGTAGCGTTCCAGGCTGCTGTGCGAGCCCGCCGCCTTGCGAAAGATGCGGTGTTTGAGACTCAGCGGCGTAAAACGGTCGCTGTGGCTCAACAACATCTCGGCATGGCCGAGGAACAGGGTTCCCTGGCCTGCAAGCGCGAAATGCAAGCGGCCCAGTACATTTCGCTGCGTCTCGGCGTTCATGTACATCAGGGTGTTGCGGCACACCAGCAGGTCCACCCGCGAGATGGGGGCATCCTTGACCAGGTCGTTGCGGCCGAAGATCACCCCGCGACGCAGATCCTTGTGGAACACGTAGCGGCCGTTGGCCTGCTCGAAGTAGAGGTCCAGGTAGTCCGTCGGTACCGACTCGACGGCTTTGGCGTCGTAGCTGGCGGCCCGCGCCTCGGTCAGCGCGTCCTCGTCGACGTCGGTGGCATAGATTTTCACCCGCTGCCGAAACCCGCCCACGCCGAGCGCTTCCGCCAGCAGCATGGCCAACGTGTAGGCCTCCTGACCGGACGCGCAGCCGGCGCTCCACACTCGGATCGGGTCGTCGGGGCTGCGTTCGGCGAGGATGCGGGGAATCACGTCGGTTCTGACGTACTCCCAGGAATCGGGGTCACGGAAGAAGGCGGTGACGTTGATCAATATGGTGTTGAACAGCGCCGAGAACTCGTCGGAACTGGCCTGCAGCAGGTCGAGGTACTGCTCGAAGGTCTCATAACCGGCCTGCGCCATCCGGTGACGTACCCGCCGCATCAGCGACGTGCGCTTGTAGCCGGTGAAATCGAAGCCGCGGGAATCCCGCATGTACCGCAACAAGGCCTCGAAGGATTCGTCCGTTTTCGCGTCCATCTCATCCCGTCCGCTGACAATACGTCGCGAAGCGAACCTTACTCGCCGGTTAGAGCTGGTTCTCCGGACCGATGACCGCCCACACCGTTTTGCCCGACGGCGTCGGGGTGCTGGCCCAGTTGCGCGACAGCGCCGCCACCACCGCCAACCCGGACACCCCGTCGGCACCCTCGGTCGGCATCTCGCGGCGCACGGCCGGCGTGCAACTGGCGTCTTGGACCGCGATGGTGACCGTCGAGCCGGTGGTCTCCAGTACCAGCACCGGTGAGCTGTCGGTGTGGCGTAACACGTTCTCGACCAACACGTCGACAATGACCTTCGCCGCCGGGATCAGTTCGGCACGCGACCACGTGGTCAGCCACTCCGTCACCAGCTTGCGGGAACGATGCAGGCTGGCGGGCGTGGCGGGCAGTTCGGCACTGGCCCGGCGACGGTGCGGTTCCGCGCTGTTGGCCACCCTGTGCAGCGCGGCCGCCACGGTCGGCAGTACCGGCACATAGCGGGCGATTCCGTTGCGGATGATGGCACGGGACACGGTGGTGTTGGGGCACACCAACACGATGGGCACGTCCGGCCAGGTGCTGACGTGCCAGCGTGCACTGGTGAACACCGACCACGCCGACAGTGACGGAACCTCGAGCGCGGCGACGTCGACGAGCACCGCGGACGGCTCATCCAGCGCCGCTTTGATGACGCTGTCCCGCAGCTGCAGGTAGGTACTGCTATCCAGCACCCCGTGGACGGTGAGCAGACACGCCAGGCCGACGGTGTCCGCGGACACCGTCAGGCGGCTGGGCGGTCTAGTCACGGCGCTGCTTTCGGTAGGCCGTCGCTAGTCGCCTGCCCAGCACTGACATCGCGTGCTCGGCCTCATCGGCCAATGCGTGGTAGCGCTCGCTGAGCATCCCGGGCGGGACTTCGTCGGCCAGCCGACGCGACAACTTGGCTTTTTCCTGCAAGCTGCGCAGTGCGATCCACAGCGCGTCCTCGACCTCGTCGTCACGGGCGCGCAGCAGCGCGTCGGCCGTCCAGGCGTGACCGACGTGGCACCGATAGTTGCCGTCGCTGACGGTGACCAGCGAGCCGTTGCAGTCCGGGCAGGTGTAGCCGGACGGCGAGCCGAGCGCCTCGGCGTTGAATTCCGTGGAGAACCGCCGGGCCATGGCGATTCGATTTTCCAGCTCCATGCGGGCGTCTGGCTCCATGTCATGTTCCTCGAATACCCGGGCGGCCAACTGCTTGAGCAACCCGCCCATCTCGGCTGCGGGCACCTGATGGTCGATCACGCCGGCGTTGATCGCGTTCTGCGGCATCGCCGGGAACAGTGCATCGGTCGGCGATTGGGCGATGGTGGTTCCGCTGCGCGATCGGATGGCTGCCGACCCCAGCACACCGTCGTCGAGGACGCCGGATAACAGCACCCCGACCGCGCGATGGGCGTGGGCCAGTGCGACCGACCGGAACAGCGCGTTGATGGCGGGTCGGTGCCCGTTCTCGGTCGGGCCCTCCGACAGCACGATCTGTCCGTCGTGCAGCAGCAGATGCCGGTTGGGGGCGGCGACGTGGATGGTGCCATGCGCGAGCCGCGCCCCGTGCGCCGCGGTCACCGCCCGGAGGGGGCCGCTGCGATCCAGGATGCGGGCCAGCACGCTGGGCGCGTCCGCCGGCATGTGCAGCACCACCAGGATTGCGTAGGGCAGGTCCGGGGCCAGGCCGGCGGCGAAGGTGGTGAGTGCTTCCACCCCGCCCGCTGAGGCGCCGACCGCGATCACGTTGAGCGTGCTGTTTTCGTCTGCCATTGCGCTCGCCACCTTTTGGTGATTACCCACCGGCGTACGCAGGCAACCTGTCTTCGCGGGGTTTCACCAGCCTAGTCTTCTTTGCGGCGACCCGACAGGGAGCGAGGTCGATGTTTGGGATGCCACCGGGTCGAAGAGCCTTGGCGGGATGCGGCGAGGGCATGCTACGGCCCTTCATCGCTAGTCCGGCCGATCAGTCGATACGCGTCACCGGGGCGGCGTGGTCGGCGTTGAGATTGTCGGTGGCGGGTCCTTCCAGCAGCGTCCCATCGGGCGCGAACCTCGATCCGTGCAGCGGGCACTCCCACGCCTTGTCGGCGTCGTTCCAATTCACGATGCCGCCGAGGTGCGGACATACCGGCGACACCCGGTACTCGGTCCCATCGACGCGGCACCGGGCCTGCAAGCGCCACGGGGGCCCGCTCACCACCCGCCGCCGTCATCGCCCGGGCCGCCGCGGCCGGTGCGCAGCGCCGGGGTGATCCAGCCTCGGGCCAAGTTGATACCGACCTCCAGGTTGGCCAGCGCTGCCGTGGATAGCCCGGAGATCTCGTGCGGGCTCCAGCTAGCGAAGGCTCCGGCCCAGTCCATGCGCCCGCCCAGCATCCGACCGGACAACGCCAACGCGGCAGCCGCGCCGTTCGTCATCCCCCATTTGTTGAATCCCGTTGCAACAAAGACTTGCTCGTTGCCCGGCAGGATGGGACCGACGTAGGGCAGCTCGTCGATCGGGATGTAGTCCTGCGCCGACCAGAAGTGAGTCTGCACCGCGCCCGGGTAGTGCGTTCGGGTCCACGACGCCAGTTCCTGCAGCGCCTGCGATGGGTTCTGCTCGCGACCGACGGTGTGACCGGCCCCGCCGACGATCAGTCGCTGCGCCTTGCCGAACGGCGCGTAGCGCACCGATCGGGTGGGCGAATCGGTGGAG
Source organism: Mycobacterium talmoniae (assembly GCA_002967005.1). Lineage (GTDB taxonomy): Bacteria > Actinomycetota > Actinomycetes > Mycobacteriales > Mycobacteriaceae > Mycobacterium > Mycobacterium talmoniae. Next base: position 7,353 of record PPEA01000447.1, on the reverse strand, counting down.
ATCATCATCGCTCGGGTGACGTCGCCGGGCACCTCGAAGGCCAAACAGTACGACCGGTTAGGTTTTACCCGCGCAAAATAACCGCCGCGGTCCAGGATTGGGATGCCGGTGGCCAGCACCAGTTGGTCAGCGCGCACGGCGACTTCGTTCCCCGATGCGTCGGTGGTGTGCACCCGCAGACCCGTGCCGTTGGCGGACACCCGCCGCACCCGGGTGCGCTCGACCAACCTTCCGCCGCGCTCAACCAGCTCGGGCACCAACGCGTCCAGGAACGCCATCGGATCAAACTGGGCCTGTTCGGGCAGCCGAACGCCGCCGTGGTAGGGAAAGGGCACGTCGGCGTCGTCGGCCCACTCGGCGGCGAGCCCGACCGCCCGGCATGCCTCCAGCTCGGCACGGGCAGACCCGACGCCTTTGTCGGATTGGGCGTAGGTGTAGGCATCTTCGCGTTGCACCGCCACACCGTGCGTCCGGCAATATTCCAGCAGCCACTGCTGGCCTTCCCGGTTGCCGGCCACATACGCGCTCGCCAGCTTTGTGCCGTGTTTGCTCAGGATCTTCGACAGGTGACTCGCCTGCAGCAAGCTGATTTTGCCGGTGGTGTTGCCGGTGGCGCAGGCGCCGACGGTGCGGGCCTCCAGCACCAGCACATCTTTGCCGGCGCGGGCCAAAAGGACCGCGGTCATCAGCCCGGTGATCCCGGCACCCGCGACGATGACATCGGCGGCCAACGGGCCGTCGTCAAGGGAGCGGGGGACTGGAGGCGCTGGTGCTCGGGTGTCCTGCCACAGTGACGTCATGACTGGGCTGATACCCGCACCCACTGCCGCGAAACCATCCCACCGAATCCTCGCCGCCTTAGGAGTTCAGACCCTCACAGGATCGGTCGGCCGCCGGTGACGGCCACCCGCGCGCCGGAGATGTAGCTGGCGTCGTCGGAGGCGAGCAGCACATAGATCGACGCCAACTCGGCCGGCTGGCCGGCACGCCCCAACGGCACGTTGTCGCCGAAGGACGCGACGGCGTCGGGCGGGAACGTCGACGGGATCAGCGGGGTCCAGATCGGGCCCGGCGCCACACTGTTGACCCGAATTCCTTTGTCACCGAGCAACTGAGCGAGGCTCGCTGAGAAGTTCGCGATCGCCGCCTTGGTGGCGGCATAGGGCGCCAGCGTGGGGTTGGGGGAGTCGGAGTTGACCGAGGAACTGCCGATGATCGACGCGCCGGAGCCCATATGCGGTAGCGCCGCCTTCACCAGGTAGAAGTAGGCCCCGATGTTGAGGTTGAAAGTGTAGTCCCACTCGTCGTCGCTGATCTCCTCGAGGCTGTGGTGCGTCATCTGAAAGGCCGCGTTGTTGACCAGCACGTCGACGCCGCCGAACTCCTGCGCGGCGCGGTCGATCACCTCCCGGCAGTGCGCCGGCTTGGACAAGTCACCGCGGACCAGCACGCATTTGCGGCCTGCTTCCTCGACGTAGCGGGCGACGTCGCGGGCATCGTCATCCTCGTCGAGATAGGAGACCAGGACATCGGCGCCTTCGCGCGCGAACGCGATCGCAACGGCACGACCGATGCCGCTGTCGCCGCCGGTGATCACCGCCCGCTTGCCGGTCAGCTTGCCCGACCCGCGATAGCTGGTTTCGCCGCAGTCCGGAACCGGCCGCATGTCCCCCTGGACACCGGGCGGGGTTTGCTGTTGCTCGGGAAAACCCATGGACTGCTCCTTGATTCACGACCGGCCGGGGCGCGAACCGTGGGGCTCTGCGGATCGTCGTTGGCAGGCTTGAGCTCGCGCTAGGCAGCGCGTACCCCAAGCAGCGGGGAGGTAACCCTTATTCCAGGGTGAGCAGGGTGTGGTCGATGTCGGAGAGCACGTCCGGCGGCAGCTTGCCGGATAGGGCGGACAGGAAACGGCCGGCCAGGTCGCGAACCTTGACGTTGGTCTCTTGGGAGCGCCACACCAAGATGTCGAAGGCCCGGTCGGCGGAGATGCGGTAGGCGACCATCAGCACGCCCTTGGCCTGTTCGATGATCGCGCGGGATTCGGCGACCTCGGAGACGGCGGTGCTGACGTCGGACTGCAAGGCCTCGGTGACGTCGGTGTAGAAGCCGGCGGTGCCGATCACGGTGCCGGTGTCGTCGAGCATGCGATCGCCCACGACGATCACCCAGTGGGTGCGGCCGCCGGTGTCGATGATGCGGTGTCGGCTGCTGAACGGTTCGCCGTGCCCGACCCGGTCCAACACGGCCGCCACCTGCGGCCGGTCCTCGGGGTGCTTGTGCTGCAGCAGCAACTCGGTGGTCGGCTGCACGGCTCCTGGTTCGTAGCCGTGCATGCGGGCTACCGCGTCCGACCACTCCCAGCGTTGGCCGTCGAGAAAGTAGCGGAACCGGCCCACCCGTTGCGGTTCACCCTGGCCGACGACCAGATCCAGGCCGCTCTGACCCCCGGCGTCGCCACCGGTGTGCTCGCCGAACTGAGCATCGACATCCCCGACCACCCGCGTACCCGCCTTCTCGCGCCCAGAGACCCTCGTGGATTCAGTTAGCTAGCGGTCAACGCCACGGTCTGACGATGCCAAGCGGGTACACCCTGACATCGCCATTGTCGGGGTTGTGCCGGAAGCGGCCTACCAGACCGACGCTTGCTGCTGAACGCCCGTGCCTGCCGTTAACCACCCATAAGTTAAGCACAACCGGGGGCTGTAGTATCCCAAGACGGCAGAGATGGGTAATAACCCTCCACCGGTTGCGGCAGCGACGAAAAAGTCGTCGCCAGCGGCCACCGCACACCGCCGTCGTCGCCGTCCTCGCGACACGCCCTAGCTCACCCGGAACCGGTCGAGGTCGGCGCGCTTGACGCTCAAACCGTGACCAGGCGCGCTGCGGTCCGGGCGCAGCACCCCGCCGGGTCGCGGATCAAGAACGCCGTCGAACGCCATGCCCTCGATCCGGACGTGGTCATGGAAGTACTCCAGGTGCCGCAGATGCCACACCGCGGCGCCGACGTGTGCGCTGATCTGCGGGGCGCAGTGCAAAGACACATCCAGGCTGCGGGCGTCGCACAGCGCGGCCACCCGCAGCACCCCGGTGATCCCGAGGCACCGGGTGACGTCGACCTGCAGGCAGTCCACCGCGCCCGCGTCCAGCATCCGCTGAAAGTAGGGCAGGTCGTAGCCGTACTCGCCGGCGGCGATATCCATCCCCGCGGGACCGTGCTGGCACAGCTGGTGCAGGCCCTCCAGGTCATCGGAGCTCACCGGCTCCTCGAACCACCGGACGTCGTGGTCGGTGAAGCGGTGCGCCCACAGCCGCGCCTGTTTGCGGCTGTAGGCGCCGTTGGCGTCGACGTACAACTCGGTGCCCGAGCCGATGGCCGCCCGCGCGGCCCCGAGCCGGGCGGTGTCGACGTCGGGATGGCGGCCGACTTTGATCTTGATGCGGGGGATCCCCGCGGACACCCAGCCGGTCAGTTGCTCCCGGAGGGCGTCGTTGTCGTAGGAGGTGAACCCGCCGCTGCCGTAGATCGGGGTGCTCTCGTGGACCGCGCCCAGCGCCACCACCAACGGCTCACCGAGCAGCCGGGACCGTAAGTCCCACAACGCGATGTCGACCGCGGCGATCGCCTGGGCGACCACTCCGGGCCGACCCAGGTTGCGGACCGCGTGCAGCATCTGCGCCCATCGGGCCGGCGGCTGCAGCGCATCCTGCCTGGTGACGACGCCGGCCAGCTTGTCGCGGATGACGGTCGCCACCGCGGTACCCGCGTAGGTGTAGCCGATCCCGGTGGCGCCGCCGGCACGGACGGTGGCCAGCACCAGCGTGGTCGAATCCCACGCCAGGGTGCCGTCGGATTCCGGGGCGTCGGTGGGAATCGTGTAGGCCGCCGCCTCGACGGCGTCGACGGGAACGGGTGCGCCCGCGGTGATCGTCATGGTCGCGGACTACCCGCGCAGCGCAGCACGTATACCTGGCCGCGACCGCGGCGCGTTTGTTGCCACCGGGGCCGGGGTATTTAGCTCTGGTGGGCACATTGGTCATCCGAGGGTGGCGGCGCCTCTGGTCGTCGCCGCTGCTGACGCTCAACGGGTGGGTGGCCTTCAATCTGCCGCGGACCGTGACCGCCGTGGGGGGCACGCTGTTGTTGGCGATCGTCGCGCTGCACGGTTACCTGCTGGCCACCCAGCCGGCGTTACCGGCCTACTTCGTCGTCTACGCCGCGGTATTGGCCGCCGGCTGCCTGGTGGCCGCCGCGGCGACGGCGTGGGGGAGGAGCGGTGGCTGGTACTTGGGCAGCCTGGTCTGCCTGGTCTTTCTGGGCATCTACCTGATCAGCCGGTTCGTGGCGCTGCCGGCGCTCGGCGCGCTGACCGGCCGCTGGGATGTCGCCGCGGGAACATTCGCCATGGCATTCGCGGCGGCCTTCATCGGACTGCACGCGACGGTGCTGTCCGGCATCAATGTCGCCTATCCGCAACGGCAGAACTGGCGGGACTGAGATGACAACGCTGGACTACCCGGTATGGCTGCGGGTGGATCACTGGCTCAATCTGCTGTTCGTCACGCTGGTCATCCGCAGCGGAATTGAGATCCTCGGCACGCACCCCAAGCTGTACTGGAACGAGGACAGCAAGCCGGGCACCGAGTGGGCGCGGTTCACCCCCAAGGTGATGCCGACCGACAAGATCTACGACACCCTCGATGAAGAGGAGCACTACAGTTCACTGGTCGCGTTGCCCGGCCACAAGAAACTGGGCATGGGGCGGCACTGGCACTTCTTCGCGGTGATCGGCTGGATCCTGGTCGGATTGTCCTACTACATCCTGTTATTCGCCACCGGGCAGTGGCACCGGTACTGGCCGTATTCGTGGTCCATCTTCTCGGAGGCGTGGAACGACATCGTTACCTACATGACGTTCAACCTGCCGCCGCTGCTGCCCGGAGAACCGTTGGACGCGGTGCAGAAGCTGGCCTACGCCGGGGTGGTCTTCGTGCTCGCGCCGTTCATGATCCTGACCGGGGCCGCGCAATCACCGGCGATCGAGGCCCGGTTCCCCTGGTATGTGCGGATGTGGGGTGGCCGGCAATGGGCGCGCAGCCTGCATTTCCTGGGCCTGGTGGCGTTTTTGGTGTTCATCGTGATCCACCTGTCGATGATCTTCTTCTGGAGCTGGGGGCAGCTGACCGCGTTGATGATCTTCGGCTCGGTCCGCAACATCTATTGGGCGACGACGCTGTCGCTGCTGATCATCGGCGCGGTGATCGCCATCCACGTGGCCGCCACCCAGTGGAGCCTGCGCCGACCCGTGCAGGTGCGCCGCATCCTCGGGTGGATCGTCACCGGGGCACGGCTGGTGCTGTTGCGGCCGTTGAACTCCCGGCAGAACTACCCGGCCCGCAGGCTGTCCGAGGAGCATCGGGTCAACGGCAAACCGCCCTGCACCACCGAGTACAAGGTGATGGCGGTGCACAACTTCGTCGACTGGCGGCTGCGGGTCGGCGGCCTGGTGGAAAACCCGGTCACTTTGGATCTGTCGGCGCTGCGGGCGCTGGGCGAACCACAGAGCCAGCGTGTCCTGCACAACTGCGTGCAGGGCTGGAGCAGCATCGGGGAGTGGAGCGGGATCCATCTGAGTCGGCTGTTGGCCGAGGTGCGACCGCTGCCGCAGGCACGCTACATCTGCTTTTTGACCATGCAGGACTGCGGCCGCGACGAACCCAGCGCGGACGGGACGGGACAGTTCTACGAAGTGATGGATCTCGAACTCGCCCATAAGCCGCAGACCATCTTGGCCTACGAGATGAACGGCCGGCCGCTGCCGATCAAACACGGTGCGCCGCTGCGGCTGCGGGTGGAAACCCAGGTGGGCTTCAAGATGGCCAAATGGATCAACCAGATCGAGTTGGTCAACGACTTCGCCGGCATCGGCCACGGCTTGGGCGGCTGGCGGGAAGACAACATCCACTACGACAAGGACGTGGAGATCTGAGATGCCGCCCGTGCCCGACGAGGTGATGGTTCGTCCCGAGCTCATCGAGCTGGATTCGCCTGAGCGGCACCGCGTCCTCGACCAGATCGCCGCGAAAAGGGGACACTGCGACAGCTGCGGCGGTACGGAATTCGAGGTCGGCGCCGCGCTGTATCTCGGGTTCCTGTTCCTCGACGAAGACACCGACGCCTACATGATCGCGCTGACCTGCCGCAACCGCGACTGCGCCCGGCCGCGCACCGGAGTCGTCTTGCACGAAAACGAGTTTCGCCGGCTGTAACGCGGCTAGGGGTCGTCTTCGTCGTCGTCGTTGTTGTGGAGGAGTTCTTCGGGGTGGTGGAGGTGGTTGATTTCTGGTGGGGTGGTGCCGTCGGTCCAGGCGAGGCGGCCGGTGTTGGTGATGGTGGTGGTGTAGTGGCCGTTGGTGGCGCCGGTGTGGTCGCCGCCGCAGGCGAAGTGCAGTTCGTCGGCGTTGGTGCGGCCGCCTTTGCTCCAGTCGTTGGCGTGGTGGACTTCGCAGTGGTAGCCGGGTTGGGTGCAGTTGGGTCGGGTGCAGCCGCGATCCCGGGCGTAGCAGATGATGCGTTGGTCGAGGGTGGCGATGCGGCGGCTGCGGCCGAGGTAGAGCGGGCGGTGGGAGTGGTTGTCGAATACGGCGAGGTAGTGGATGGAGTTGGCGGCCATGCGGATCAGGTCGTGCATGGGCAGCCGCGAACCCCCGCCGGTGCGGGCCGGGGGTGGCATGGGGATCTTCGGGTCGGTCGTGGCGTGGATGGCTTGGTTGAGGTCGGCCAGGGTGGTGGTGGCGATGACGGTGAGCGGTATGCCGCGGTGGGTGCCTAAGCCTTGGGTTTGCAGGGCGTGGCGTAGCGCGAGTTTGAGGGCGTCGTGGCGGCGTTGTGCGGCGGTGCGCAGGTCGCGGGGGTTGGGCGCCATCTGTTGGGGGTGTTGGGTTGGTGGTGGCCGGGGCGTACGGCGGCGAAGATGGCTTCGAGGTAGGCGCGGGTTTCGGGGTCGAGGCAGCCGGTGAGCCGGCTCATGCCGTCGGGGCCTTGTGGGCCCAGGGTGAGGCTGCGCCGGCGTGCGCGGTCGTCGTCGGTGTAGTCGCCGTCGGGGTTGAGGACGTCGCGGATGGCGTTGCCGACGGCGGTCACGAAGGGGGCGTCTTGGTGTTTGGCGTGGCCGACCAGGGCGTGTTGGGCGGTGTCGCGTTGGTCGGGGGTTGGTGGTGGTCGGGAGGTGGTCGAGGGCTTTGGTGATGGCGGTGATGTGGTCGTCGCCGAGGTGTCCGGCTGCGACCGCGGCGGCGAGCTCGGGGTAGTTGCGGGGGGTAGGGGTGGTCCGGGTGAGGGCGTGGCGGGCG
>PPEA01000446.1 GCA_002967005.1 Mycobacterium talmoniae | reverse complement strand
CCCAGCCCGGTGGCGGCGCCACGTCCCCGCGCAGCCCGGTGTAGGCCGAGATCACCGGCGCCGGTTCGGGCGGGCGCGGCTTCCCTTCGGCACCGGGCATCAGCGCCGGGTCGGTGTAGATCAGCTTGTCCGGGCTGCCGGATTTACCCAGATACGGGTTGATCGGCAACGGGAACCCGTTGAAGTTCAGCAGCCGCAGCCCCGGGCCCAGATACTGCTCGCACAGCTTGGCGGTCTCCGGCGCGGTCACATTCTCGACACCGCCGACCATTCCGCAGATCAAATTCACCGGGTTGGACATGTTCACGAACCCGATCGACCCGATCGGAGTGCCGCTGGTCGGGTTGAGCATGTTCAGCGTGTTGGAGATGGCATTCGGGGTGATGTGCAGGATGTTGCGCAGCGCATCCTTGGAGTCGGCCAGCGTCTGGGTGACGTTGGCCAACCGCCCCACCGCCTCGGTGGTTTCGGCGCGGCTGCCCGCCACGAACCGCTGCACCTCACCGATCGATGTGGACAGGTCGGTCAGCGCCGCATCCAAATTGGACCGGCTGTCGTCCACCACGCTGGTCAGCGTGGCGAGCCGGTCCTCGAACACCACGATCTGCTGGTTGCTGTCGCGCAGGGCGGTGACAAAGGTCTGCAGGCCCTCGATGATGTCGACGATATTGCCGCTGCCCTCGGCGAAGATCCGCGCCACCCCGGACAATTGGGCCAGCGTCTCGCGCAGCTTGGTGCCGTTGCCGGCCATGGCGCCCGCAGCGCTGTCGATGAACCGGGCGGCCGAGGTGCCCGATACCGTGCCGTGCTCGCCCAATTCGGTGGCCAGCCGGTTCAACTGGGTTTTGACCTCGTCCCACTCCACCGGCACCGCGGTCCGCTCCCGCGGGATCACCGCGCCGTCGGACAGGGTGGGGCCGTCGCCATTGTGATACGCCGGCGTCAGTTGAACAAACCGCGCTGCCACCAGGTTGGGCGCGACGATGATCGCCTTCGCACCCGCCGGGATCGGTATCCCGTGACCGACCCGCAGGGTGAATTTGGTCTGGGTTCCCTGCGGGTCGATGCGCTCGATGGTGCCGACCTTGACACCGGCCACCCGCACCTCGTCACCGGGGTAGATCGCGGTCGCGCTGGAAAAGTAGGCCGTGATCGTGGCCGGCTTGACCGCCAGGTGGTGCACCAGCACGCCGGCACCCAGCAGCGCGACCAGCAGCACCGCGGTCGCGATCCGTAGCGAAGTCCGTGTCGTCATCGTGGCGGAAGATCTCCTGGCTGGGGAATGCCGTTGACCGGGAACGGAAGTTCGGCGCGCGGCCCGGCGTTGTCCGGCGGCTGACCGGCGTCGACGCCGCGCCGGAAGCCGAACGCGTAGTCCAGGAACGGCTGCAGCAACTGCGGCAGCGTGATGTTGGGGATGTAGGCGCTGTAGTAGAACCCGTTGGCGACCGTCTCGCCCTGGGTCAGTTCGTATTTGGCCAGGCCGGGCAGCGCCTTGGCGATGTTGTCGCGGTTCTTCTCCAACACCACGTTCAGCGAATTGATTTGGTCCAGACTCGGTTTGAGCTGGGCTTCGTTGTCGGCGACGAGGCCGGACAGCTCCCGCGACACCGCGGAGGTGTTCGCCAACAGGTTGACGATCGCCTGCCGGCGGGCGTTGAGCACCCCCACCAAATCGTTGGCGTTGAGGATCAGCGTGTTGACCTGCTGGCTGCGCTCGGACAGGATGCCGGTCACGTCGGCGGCGGATTTGAGCAGGTCGGCGAGGCTCTCGTTGCGGCTGTTCAGCGACTTCGACAAGCGGCTCAACCCGTCGAAGGTCGGGCCCAGCTGCGGGGTGATCTGGTCGATCGTCGCCGACAGGGTGTCCAGGGAGTTGTTCAGCGATTGGGTGTCGGTGCCCTTGGTGTTGCTGGTCAGCTCGCCGACCATGTCGGTCAGCGAATACGGCGAAGAGGTCCGGGTGGTCGGGATCACCTCGCGCGGACGCATCCGGGTGCTGCCCGCCGGTTCCAGCGCCAACACCCGCTCGCCCAGCAGCGAGCCGGTCCGGATGTGCGCGGTGGTCTGCGACCCCAGCGGGTATTTGCCGGCCAGGGTGAAGGTCACCAGAGCCTCGCCGTTGTCCAGCGCGATGTCGGAGACCGTGCCGACCTTGATGCCCGACAGGGTGACGTCGTTGCCGGTGCTCAGGCCGCCGGCCTCGGTGAACCGGGCCTGATAGCGCACCGAGGTGGCCCACTCGGTCAGCCGTTCCGGCTGCAGCCCGACGGCCACAATGCACAGGATCAGCACGACGCCGATCACGCCCGCCCTGACCAACCCGGATCCGCGGTATTTGAGCATCAGCCCCGGCCCCTTCCGGCGGGGGCGATCAATCGGTGTCTTTGCATCGCCCCTCCTCCTGTTTGATCCAGGGGAAGACCACCGTGCGGCCCTGAAGATCGCTGGCCCGGATGGCGACACCGCAGATGTAGTACTGGATGAAGCCGCCGTAGGCACCCAGACGGATGGCCTTGCGGTAGTTCTCCGGTGCCTTCTGCAGCGACACGTCCAGCTGGGACTGGTCGGCGTTGATGTTGGTCACCAACCGGTTGACTTGCGTGATGGTGTTTTTCAGCGGGTCCCGCGCGTTGCCGAGCAGGTCGGCCAGCGATGCGGTGCCGTTGTCGAGTGCGGTCACCGCGGTCCCGATCGGGTCGCGGTCCTGCGCCAAACCATCCATCAGCGTATGGAGCCGATCGATCGCCCCGGCGAACCGGTCACCGTCGGCGGACAAGGTGTTCAGCACCTGCTGCAGGCGCTCGATCAGCGACTCGATGACCTGGTTGTTGTCGGCCAGCGCGGTGGAGAACGACGACGTGTTAGACAGCAGCGATTCGATGGTGCCGCCCTGACCCTGCATGATCTGGATCAGGGACGCGGTGAGCGCGTTGACATCCTGCGGGTTGAGGCCCTGAATCACCGGTTTGAGACCGCTGAGCAGCAGATCGAGGTCTAAGGCCGGCGCGGTCTTGTCGAGCGGGATTTGTGCACCGGCCGTCAGCACCCGGGTCGAGCCCGGTCCGTCCACCAGCTCCAGGTAGCGATCACCGACCAGGTTCAGGTAGCGCACGGCGGCCCGGGTACCGGTCGTCAACGCGATATTGCGGTCCGCGTCGAACTTGACCTGCACGGTGCCGTCGCCGCGCAACGCCACATCGCCGACGGTGCCGACGCGGACTCCGGCGACCCGCACACTGTCGCCGGCGCGCAGCCGCGAGGCATCGTTGAACACGGCGCTGTAGCCGACGGTCGACCCGGTGCGCACCTCACCGAAGATCGCGAACAGCAGCACGGTCATCAGCACCATCACCGCGGCGAAGGCGCCGAACTTGAGCAGCGTCTTATACGAGCCGGTCATCCGGGCATCCCCGTCTGGTCACTGTTGCGGGGCGGTCCGCCCAGCGGCCCGAACAGGGCCTGCTTGAGGGCGTCGGAGTTGAACAGGATGCCCTGGTTGCCGTACTGGTTGGGGTTGGCGCCGGTGTCGGCCACCATCCAGGGCACCCGGTATTCCGGGGGCACGTCGGGCAACCCGAGTTCCTTGCAGTACGAGCGGTCGGCCTTGGCCGCGACCTTCGGCAGGTCGTTGGGATAGCGGTAACGTTCCGAGCCCAAGGTGAAGCTGGCGGCGATGATGATGCCGGGCACCGGGAACGGCGGCGTCTTCGCGAACGGCACCAGCCCGCCGACCCCGCAGCCCAGGTGCTCGTGGTACTTGTCGAGCAGCTCGGCGGTCGGCAGCAGCGTCTGGGCCAGGGTCGTCAGGGCGGGCCGGTTGCCGCCCAGCACGTCGTTGCTGACGTCGGCGAGCCCGATGGAGCTGAGCAGGAAGCCGTCGAGGTTGCCTTGCTCGTCGACGATGCTGTTGCTCAGCGTGGTGCTGTTGGCCACCGTGGCGGTCAGGTCCGCCGCGGCGTCAGCGTAGGCGGCGAACACCGGTGGCATGGTCGCCGTTTCCGTCTCCAGTTGCGGCAGGCTCGGCTCGATGGCGGCGAGGAATTTGTCGAAATCGGTGAGTGCCTGGCCGATCTGCTGACCGCGGCCGTTGAAGGCGGTCGAGATGGCGCCGAGGGTCTCGTTGAGCTTCATCGGATCGATCTTGTTCAGCACCCGGGTGAGCTGCTGGAAGACGGTGTTGATTTCGACGGTGACGTGCTCGCCGTCGAGGATTTGACCCGCGTACATCCGCTTCGGCGAGGGATGCGGCGGCGGCACCAGCTCGACGAACTTGGCGCCGAACACCGTCGAGGAGGTGATGCTGGCGCGCACGTCGGCCGGGATCAGCCGCAGCTGGGCGGGATCCATCTGCAGCCGCAGCGCGGCGGTGCCGTCCGGCCGGGCCTCGATCGCGCCGACCGTGCCCACCTGCACGCCACGCATTTTCACTTTGGCGTCCGGGTTCATCACCAGGCCGGCGCGGGTGGAGATGACGGTCACCGGCACGCTGGTGGTGAAACTGCCGCGGAACAACCCGGCCGTCACCGCGACCGCCGCGACCACCATCAGGACGGTCGCCAAGCCCAGCAGCGGGCGCACATAGCTCGGGGTGCCCTGGCGTCGGCGTGGGGTGACCGCCGCGGTGGCACGGTGCTGGCCGGTGGGTTCCTGCTCGTGTGTCAAGGTTCGCGTCACGTCCTCTACCCCGACAGGTTGAAGTTGCCGTTGGAGCCGTAGATGGACAGCTGGACCAGCAGCGTCACCGAGACCACCAGAACCAGCGAGGTGCGCACCGCATTACCGACCGCGACGCCGACCCCGGACGGTCCGCCGGAGGCGAAATAGCCGAAGTAGGTGTGGATCAACAGGATCGTCAGCGCCATCAGTACGGCCTGCAAAAACGACCACAACAGGTCGATCGGGTTCAGAAACGTTTGGAAATAGTGGTCGTAGAGGCCGGCGGATTGGCCGAACAGCGCCACCGTGGTGAAGCGGCTTGCCACGAACGACAAGATGACCGCGATCGAATACAGCGGGGTGATCGCGATCATGCCGGCCACGATGCGGGTGGACACCAGGTACGACACCGGGCGGATCGCCATCGACTCCAGTGCGTCGATTTCCTCGTTGATCCGCATCGCCCCCAGCTGCGCGGTCGCGCCCGCGCCGAAGGTGGCGGCCAAGCCGATCCCGGCGATGACCGGGGCCGCGATCCGCACGTTGATGAACGCCGCCAAAAAGCCGGTCAGTGCCTCGATGCCGATATTGCCCAGCGAGGAATACCCCTGCACGGCCAGGGTGCCGCCGGCGGCCAACGTCATGAACCCGACGATCACCACGGTGCCGCCGATCATCGCCAAGGTGCCGGTGCCCATACTGATTTCGGCGATCAGCCGAATGATTTCGTGCCGATACCGGGTGGCCGCGAACGGCGCCCCGCCGAGCGCCTTGCCGTAGAACAAGGTGTGGTCCCCGAGCCGTCCGAGGACGCCGACCGGGCGCCGGATCTCCCGCGCGATGCGCGGATAGGTCGCCTTGAGGGTGACGCGGTTTCCCATGATCTACCGCGCCGTCATCCGGATACCGATGGCGGTCACCAGCACGTTGATCACCATCAACGCCATGAACGCATACACCACGGTTTCGTTGACCGCGTTGCCCACCGCCTTGGCGCCGCCCCCGGAAATCGTCAGGCCGCGATAGCACGCCACCATGCCGGCGATCAGACCGAACAGCGCCGCCTTGACGCAGGAAATGATCAGCTCGGGCACCCCGGTCAACAGGGTGATCCCGGCGGCGAACGCACCCGGGTTGACATCCTGGATGAACACCGAGAACGTGTAGCCGCCCAGGATGCCGATGATGACGACCAGGCTGTTGAGCAGCAGCGCTACCAGCCCGGCGGCCAGCATCCGCGGCGCCACCAGCCGCTGCACCGGGTTGATGCCCAGCACCTCCATCGCGTCGATCTCTTCGCGGATGGTGCGCGAGCCGAGGTCGGCGCACATCGCGGTGGACCCCGCCCCGGCGACGATGAGCACGGTCACCATCGGGCCGATCTGGGTGACCGCCCCGAACGCCGCACCGGCGCCGGACAAGTCGGCGGCGCCGAGTTCGCGGAGCAGGATGTTGAGGGTGAAGCTGACCAGCACCGTGAACGGGATCGCGACCAGCAGCGTCGGCGCCAACGCGACCCGCGCGATGAACCAGCACTGGTCCAAGAACTCCCGCCAATAAAACGGCCGCCGGAACATGAACCGCACCGCGTCGGCGGACATCGCAAACAGTCCCCCGACCGCCTGCATCGGCCCGGACAGATTGCCGGGAATCCCGATTCCCGGTGACCAGCGATCCACCGCTGTCCTAAACCCCATCGGATCCGGGCCCTTCTAGGATGGTGACCGCCGCCACCGCGGTGGGGCCACCGATATTGTGCGCCAAGCCGATCCGCGCGCCGTCAACCTGGTTGGCGGCGTGACCGCGCAGCTGCCCGAACAGCTCCACGCACTGCGCCACGCCGGTCGCCCCCGGCGGATGACCCTTGGATTTGAGGCCCCCGCTCGGATTCACCGGCAGCGCGCCGCCGACGCTGGTGGACTCGGTCTCGATGAGCTTGTGCGCCCCGAACCGGTCGGCGAAGCCGAGGTCTTCGTAGCTGATCAGTTCGATCGCGGTGAAGTAGTCGTGGACCTCGGCGACGTCGACGTCGGCCGGCGTCAACCCGGCCATCGCGAACGCGCGCCGGGCGGCGCGGACGGTGGCCGGAAACGTCGTCATATCCGACTTGTGCTGGTGCATCACCGAATCCAGTCCGAGGCCGACACCGCGGATCCACACCGGCCGGTCGGTGAAGCGGTCCACCGCGTCCTCGGCGGCCAACACCAGCGCGGCGGCGCCGTCGCTTTGCGGCGCACAGTCGTACACGCCGAACGGGGTGACCACGGTGGGCGCGGCCAGCGCCTGCTCGACGGTGATCTCGAACCGCAGCCGCGCCTTGGGGTTGGACACCCCGTGCCGGTGGTTTTTGACCGCCACCATCGCCATGTGCTCCTTGGTGGCCGGCGACTCGTGCAGATACCGCTGCACGTGCAGCGCGAACCCGGCCGGTGCGACCAACCCCAGCGGGTAGTCCCACGCCATATCGCGCGCCATCGCCTCCCACTCCCACAGCAGGTCCTTGGACGCGGTCTCGCGCAGCTTATCGGCGCCCATCACCAGCGCGACGTCGAAGGCGCCGGAGGCGATCCCGAACACCGCGTTGCGCACCGCGTCGTTGCCGGTGGCACACGAGTTCTCCACCCGGGTGACCGGCAGCTCGGGCAGCCCGAGCGCGTCGGCGAGGATGCCGGACGGGAACCCGTCGGTGGTGCCCATCGCGCCGAACCAGGCGGCCTGCAGATCGGATTTGGCGATGCCCTTGTCGACGCTGGCGGCGCCGGCCAACGCCCGGATCGCCTCTGGCACCCCAATCCGGGCCAACGCGTCGGCGGCGGCAGTACCACGTTCGGCGTGCGGCGCCAGGACGGAGACCGCCGCCGAGCCGCGGTTGACCACCAGCGCGTTGACGAACGGCGCAGCATCCGGAAACGACCACAGGTAGCTCTCGATCTTGATGCGCCGAGCTTGGTCGACGAGCGCGGGATCGGTGGCGGTGGCCTGTAACCACGACAGCCAGGCATGGCCCTGCCCGGCGAATTCGGCGATCAGTTGGTTGCTGAGTTCCGGGGTGTCGGGCAGCGCCAACGCGAACGCAGCCCGATACGCCGGTGACAGCTGCGGCGCCGCGGCCCGCACCGCAGCCACCACCTCAGCGTATTCTCCCTCGGAGGCCAAACACGCCATCTGACGCAGCATTTCGATGTCCTCGAACCGCGGCTGGGACCAATCGTGGGTGTTCGGTTGGGCGTGCAGGGCGTAGTGCCACAAGCGTTGTGAGTGGTCGTAACGCCCGGACGCGGTGTACTGCAGGCTCTCGATGAGCATGCGGGTGGCTTCCAGTAGACCGACATCCGCGGCGATGGCACGCAGCAAAACACCGCCAGCGTCTGGATTGTTGTGTCGCTGCATCGCGAGCAGCGCTAAGCCCTCGGTGCGGGTAAGGGTGCCTGGCTCCCGGCTCCACAGCGACACCAGGAGCTCCCGCAGCGGTGGATCGGTCCGGTCGAGATCGAGGAGCTCGCGACCGGTCTTGGCCAGCTCGATCGCCGCCGCCCAATCCGGCTCGGGCAGGCTCCGCGGCGGATGGGCGCGGGTCGGCCAGGCCGCGGCGATGAACTCCTCGTCGAGGTCGACCGGGTCGCCGTCGGCCAACCAGGGCGGAACATCGGCAGCGTCGGGTTTCGGCGCCGCCGGTGCCGTCGGCGGGGTGCGCTCCGGTGCTGATGATGCCCCATCGACTTCGGTGTAGCCCTTCTTGGTTTTCTGCTCAATGAGCTTGGCCAACTCGGCTTGCGCGGCCGCGGCGCTGGGAAACGGCTTAGTTTGGGTTTGGCCGGCGGTGCCGATGCGTCCCCAGCTGATCACCAGGTCGGCGCCCCGCGCCTCGGCCTGCCAGAACTTGCTCGACGATCCGCTGACGCATTCCAGCCGCACCCTTGCCCCCTCCTGTCGCGGCGTCGGCCGCCGCGGATCACCCGTCTTAGCCTAAGGGTGTCGCCGGGGACGTTCGGCAGGTATTTCGAACCCGAAATTGGTGCGGGGCACCGTCGGCCGGACCGCCGATTCACGGCTATTCCGGTGCGGTTGAGGTTTTAGGATCAACAAACGGCACCTACTGGACGGGGGAGAAGGTGATCCCAGCGGTGCGAGTTTCTGGAGGAACGCCGGCCCTGATCGGCAAAACGGTGATCGAGCTACACCCTTGAGCGTAATTCTGCGGTACGTCGCCCGCAGCGATGTCGGTTCGGCCCGCCGTAACAACGAGGACTCGGCGTACGCCGGTGCGCATCTGTTGGCCGTGGCCGACGGGATGAGCTCGTGGGACGGCAGCGTCGAAGCCGGGGCGGTGGCTTCCCAGCTGATGATCGGCGCGCTGGCCCCGCTCGACGACGATGAGCCCGGCGGGGACCTGCTGAGCAGGCTCGACGAAGCGGTACAGCAGGGCAACGCGGCGATCGCCGCCCACAACGTCGCCGAACCCGAGGGGCAGGGCGGGGCAACCACCCTCACCGCGATCCTGGTCGCCGGCGACGGCTTGGGGCTGGTGCACATCGGTGACTCGCGCGCCTACCTGTTGCGCGACGGCGAACTGACGCAGATCACCAAGGACGACAGGTTCGTCCAAACCCTGGTCGATGAAGGGCGGATCACCCCGGAGGAGGCGCGCAGCCACCCGCAACGCAGTCTGATGATGCGGGCGGTGGACGGCCGCCGCGAGATCGCAACCGACTCTGACGTTGCGTGAGGCCATGGTCGGGGACCGTTACTTACTCTGCTCCGACGGGCTATCCGACCCAGTCAGCGATGAAGCGATTGCCGAGGCCCTGCAGATCCCCGACCTCACCGCCAGTGCCGACCGGCTCATCGAGTTGGCTCTGCGTGGGGGCGGGCTGGACAACGTGACCGTCGTGGTCGCCGACGTCATCGACCACGACGACAACGCGGTGCCCGAGCTGGACACCTGATTTCGTCAGACGCTCAGCGCGACCTCGTAGGCCACCGCAAAGCGGCGGGCATCGATCTTCGGCCGGAACAGCGCGCCGCCATTGGGGCACCAGGTCACCACCCGCAGCAGCCGCTTGCCCGGCGACAGTTGCTTGCGGACCACATTGGCCAGCTCGGCGCGCAGCCGCTCGGTGTCATAGCGATCGATGTCCCGGGAAACGCGTACGTCCCACATGGTTTCTTCGACTGGCATCGCCCCAGTGTGCGGCGCGTTACGGCATAACCGGGCAACGTGTCCAGCGTGCCGGGTTGCAGTTGTATTGCGATCGGGTCACGGCGAACGGGGCATGATCGCGTTGAGATTGCGTCCAGGGCTGTGCCTCGACGCAAAAGCGCAGCCGCGAGTGCAATCTCAACGGTGATCTGGGTTGGGTCAGGTCGCCCACAGCTCGGCGATGGAGAGCCCGACGCGCCCCAGCAGCGTTCGCAGCAGCGGCAGGCTGATCCCGATGACGCTGGACGGGTCGCCGTCGACGCCGTCGATGAACCAGCCGCCCAAGCCGTCCAGGGTGAACCCGCCGGCGACCTGCAACGGTTCACCGCTGTCCAGGTAGGCGTCCAGGTCGGCCGTCGTCGGTGTCCCGAAATGCACTGTGGTCACGACGGTTTCGCATTTCCGATCGGTGATCGCCCGGTGCTGCAGCCGGATCAGGCAATGCCCGGTGTGCAGCTGGCCGGACCGCCCGGCCATCGACTGCCATTGCGCGCGAGCCGCATCGAGCGACGCCGGTTTGCCGCGCAAGTGCCCGTCCAGCAGCAGCATCGAATCGCAGCCGACCACCACGCAGTCGGCGGCCACCTCGGCGGGAAGCTGACGCGTCACCGCGTCCGCCTTGGCCGACGCCAGCGCCGCCACCATGGCATCGGGCGCGACGTCGGGACCCAGACCCGCCGTGACGGCGTCCTCGTCGACTCCCGACACCACGACCAGCGGTTCGACGCCGGCCTGGCGCAGCACCTTCAGCCGGCCCGTGGAGGCCGACCCGAGTACCAGTCGGGTCACCCGGCGCTACCGGCGCATGTGGGTGCGCTCCAGCAAGGTGACGCGCTGCCAGCTGAAGATCGAGTACCGCAACTTGTCGACCGGGTGCCCCCACAGGTTGCGGTCGACGGGCCCGGGCTCGGGGGCACCGCCGCCGGCGCTGCCGACCACGGCGATCAGCGCGGCCAGCTCCTCATCGCTGGGGTTGCCCTTGAGCACCTCGAGGTGCGGCTGGAGCGGTTCCTGCTGGTCACTCATTCCGTCGCTCACAAGTTCGCTCCGCTCACTCGACTCACAGGGGAATGTTCCCGTGCTTCTTGGGCGGCAACTGGACGATCTTGCGTTCCAGCAGCCGCAGCGCGTTGGCGACGTACCCGCGGGTGTGCGACGGCGGGATGACCGCGTCGACGTAGCCGCGTTCGGCGGCCACATACGGGTTCACCAGGGTGTCCTCGTACTCCTGCTGCAGCTGCAACCGCAGCGCGTCCACGTCCTCGCCGTTCTTGGCGGCGGCCGCCAGCTGCGACCGGTAGACGAAGCCCACCGCACCGGAGGCGCCCATCACCGCGATCTGCGCGGTCGGCCACGCCACGTTGACGTCGGCGCCCATCTCCTTGGAACCCATCACGCAGTAGGCGCCGCCGTAGGCCTTGCGGGTGATCACGGTGATCTTGGCGACGGTGGCCTCACCGTAGGCGTACAGCAGCTTGGCGCCGCGGCGGATGATGCCGTTGTACTCCTGGTCGGTCCCCGGCAGGAACCCGGGCACGTCGACCAGCATGACGATCGGAATGTTGAAGCAGTCGCAGGTCCGCACGAAGCGGGCGGCCTTCTCCGAGGCGTTGATGTCCAGGCAGCCGGCGAACTGGGTGGGCTGGTTGGCCACGATGCCGACCGGGCGGCCCTCGATGCGGCCGAACCCGACCACGATGTTGCCGGCGTAGCCGGACTGCACCTCGAGGAACTCGTCGTCGTCGAGGATGCGGGTGATCACCTCGTGCATGTCGTACGGCTGGTTCGGCGAGTCCGGGATCAGCGTGTCGAGCTCGAGGTCCTCGTCGGTCAGGTTGTCCTCGATCGGGCCCTCGGCGACCGGCGCGGCGTAGCGCGGCGGGTCGGCGTAGTTGTTGGGCGGCAGGTAGCTGAGCAGGTCACGCACCCAGTCGAAGGCGTCCTGCTCGCCGGAGGCGACGTAGTGCAGGGTGCCCGACTTGGCCATGTGGGTGTGGGCGCCGCCCAGCTCCTCCATGGTGACGTCCTCGCCGGTGACGGTCTTGATGACGTCGGGCCCGGTGATGAACATCTGGCTGGTCTGGTCGACCATGACGACGAAGTCGGTGAGCGCGGGGGAGTAGACGTGGCCGCCGGCGGCCGCGCCCATGATCAGCGAGATCTGCGGGATCACGCCCGAGGCGATGATGTTGTTGTGGAAGATCTGGCTGTACAGGCCCAGCGACACCACACCCTCCTGGATGCGGGCCCCCGCGCCGTCGTTGATGCCGATCAGCGGCCGGCCGGTCTTGATGGCCAGCTCCTGCACCTTGACGATCTTCTCGCCGTACACCTCGCCGAGGCTGCCGCCGAAAACCGTGGCGTCCTGGCTGAAGATGCACACCTCGCGGCCGTCGATGGTGCCGTACCCGGTGACCACACCGTCGCCGAGGGGACGTTTGTCGCCCATCCCGAAGTTGGTGCTGCGGTGCTTGGCCAGCGCGTCGAGTTCCACGAACGAGCCCTCGTCGAGCAGCGCGTAGATACGTTCCCGGGCGGTCAGCTTGCCCTTGGCGTGCACCTTCTCCACCGCGGCCTCGCCGACCGGGTGCAGGGTCTCCTCAGTGCGTCGCCGCAGGTCGGCCAACTTGCCCGCGGTCGTGTGGATGTCGATGGTGTGCTCGGCGGCGGGCTCGGCTGAATGTGCGGATGGCTCGGTAACGCTCGTCATGGGTGTCGAGCTTAGCGGCTCTTACCGAATTGCCAAGAATGCGGTGGGGCCTAGGTGCGGCGCGGGTTTGCGGCACTACCGGTCGCGGGTACGCGGCAGCTATGAGCCTTCGCGAATACCGGCAAAAACGACCGGCCGGGCGCAGCCCCGAGCCGCGCGGTCGGCCGGTAGCTAGCCGGGGTCGGCGCGCACCCCGGTTCGTGATCCAGCACCACGCCGCGCGCAGCGACCACTACGACTTCCGGCTCGAGATCGACGGTGTGCTGGTGTCCTGGGCGGCGCCCAAGGGGCCGTCGGTGAACCCGAAAGACAAGCGGATGGCCCGCCGCACCGAGGATCACCCGCTGGAGTACCAGACTTTGAAGGCGTCATCCCGCAGGGCGAGTACGGCGCCGGGCCGGTCATCGTCTGGGATCACGGCAGCTACAGCAACGACAGCTCGCACGAGATGGCCGACGCCCTGGCGCGCGGGCATCTGTCCTTCCAGCTAGACGGCGAGAAGCTGCGCGGCGGTTTCGCGCTCACCCGCATCCGGCAGGGCCGCGACGAGACCTGGCTGCTGGTGAAAAAGGCCGACGCCGACGCCGATGCCCGGCGCCGCCCGCTGCGCACCCAGCCGGAGTCGGTGCTGTCCGGTCGCACCCTGGATGAGCTGCGATGAGTATCAAGGTCGAGGTCACCCACCCGGATCGGGTGCTGTTCCCCACGGACGGCATCACCAAGGGCGACCTGGTCGACTACTACGCCGAGGTGGCGCCGGTGATGCTGCCGCACCTGAAGGGCCGCCCGCTGACGCTGACCCGGTTTCCCGGCGGCATCGACGAGGAGGGCTTCGTCCAGCAGAACTTCGCCGCGTCGCTGCCGGACTGGATGAAGCGGGCCGATGTCGCCAAGAAGGGCAAAAAGGGCGCGACCGTGGTGCACCCGGTCGCGCAGCGCCGCGAGGCGCTGGTGTGGGCGGCCAACCAGGACTGCATCACCCCGCACATGTGGTTATCGCGGCAGCCGCGGCTGCACAACCCCGATCGCTGGTGTTCGACCTGGACCCCTCCGACGGCGAGTTCGCGGTGCTGCGGGCGACGGCCCGCGCCGTGGCCGACATCCTCGACGACCTGGGCCTGGCGACGTACGTGCAGACCACGGGTTCGCGGGGGCTGCACGTGGTGACCCCCCTGCGCGGCCACACCGACTTCGACACCGTCCGGCAGTTCGCCCGCGACGTCGCCGAGCTCGTCGTCGCCGACGACCCGGGGCGCCGCACCCTGGAAGTCCGCAAGGACAAGCGCGCCGACCGGGTGTACCTGGATGTGCTGCGCAACGCCTACGGGCAGACGGCGGTGGCGCCCTACGCGGTGCGCGCCCGTCCCGGCGCGCCGGTGGCCACCCCGCTGGACTGGGAGGAGCTGAGTGCCCGCGGCATGCGG
>PPEA01000445.1 GCA_002967005.1 Mycobacterium talmoniae | reverse complement strand
CGCTGCGGGCCGACTACCGGCGCTACAGCGCCACCCTGGGCACCCGGGTACGGGCCAGCATGCCCGGCGACCGGCAGATCGAGGGCATCGCCGAGGCGATCGACGAGCTGGGACGACTGCGCATCGACACCGGAGCGGGCGTGGAGACGGTGTCGGCCGGGGACGTCACGCATCTGCGTCCCGGCGTTTAAGGTGCAGCCGTGGGCTATCCGGAGAACGTCCTGGCCAACGATGAGCAGGTGGTGCTGCACCGGCATCCGCACTGGAAGCGCCTGATCGGGGCGGTGCTGGTGCTGCTGCTGGCCAGCGCGCTGGCGGCGTTCGCCGCCGGGTTCGTCAGCACCCGGGCCTGGGACCCCACCGCCAAAAACGTCATCTTCGCGGTGATCGGCGTGATCTGGGTGGTGGTGGTCGGCTGGCTGTCGGCCGGGCCGTTTCTGGGCTGGCTCACCACCCATTTCGTGATCACCGACCGGCGGGTGATGTATCGGCACGGGGTGTTGACCCGCAGCGGCATCGACATCCCGCTGGCTCGGATCAACAGCGTGGAGTTCACCCACCGCCTGATCGACCGGATGTTGCGCACCGGCACCCTGATCATCGAGTCAGCGGCGCAAGATCCGTTAGAGTTCCACGACATTCCGCGGGTGGAGCAGGTCCACGCGCTGCTGTATCACGAGGTCTTCGACACCCTGGGGTCCGAGGAATCGCCCAGCTGAGCGAGCCGGTTCCGGCGGGACCGCCAGCCCCGCAGCAGCGTGACCGAGCCGCCGTTTTCGAGGTTGTCGTGCAACACCTCGGCCATCCCGCCGGCGGTCAGCGACTCCAGCGCCTTATCCGGGTTGCGGCCGCACTCGTCGGGGAACACCCAGCGCCTAAACGCCCAGAACCTAAACGCCATCTGTAGCAGATTGCCGATGATGTAGGCCGAGATGAAGTCGGCGATGTTCTCCACCGTCAGCGATACCGTCGGAACCCGCAGCTGCAGCACGTAGCTGGAGAACCACAGCGGCGCCATGGACAGCAGCACGCCGACCCCGCTGAACGCGAAGAACAACAGCGCCTCGTGATGACGCTCCCGGCCACCGCGGTCCTTGAAACTCCACTCCCGGTTCAGGATGTAGGACGCGATCACCGCGACAATGCCGGAGATGACTTTCGCGGTAACCGGCTTGGGCTCGAGGATCGTCAGCTTCAGCGTGTAGAACAGCGCCGAGTCGATGACGAAGGTGGTCCCGCCGACGATGGCGAACTTGATCAGCTCATGATGACGCTCGGCCAGTGGGCGGATCGGCCCTGGCAGGCGTGAAATCGTGGCGTCGGTGAATGACACAACACGCCATCCTACGTACTTCGGCCTACCCGTGCGTAACAACGGTGGCACCGCCGTCAAATAGCCGTGGCCGGCTGCGGTCGCCCGCCATGACACCATGTTTGTCGTGTCGCGTCCCCCCACCGTTCCGCCCTTGGTCGCCATGATCGGCGGCGGTCAGCTCGCCCGGATGACCCATCAGGCCGCGATCGCCCTGGGTCAGACCCTGCGGGTGCTGGCCGTCGACGCCGACGACCCCGCCGCCCAGGTCACCCCCGATGTGGTGATCGGCTCCCACACCGACCTAGACGACCTGCGCCGCGCCGCCGACGGGGCGCACGCGTTGACCTTCGACCACGAGCACGTCCCCACCGAGCTGCTGGCCAAGCTGGTCGCCGACGGCGAGCTGGAACCGGTGGAGGTGGACGGCTGGCCGGGCGGCGGCTATCTGCGGGCCGGGCAGGTGGTGCCCCGCGGCGACACGGGCACCGCGCTGCTGTGCCCGTTCGATCCGTTGATCTTCTTCCGGCCGCGGGTGGCCCGCCTGTTCGGTTTTCACTACCGCATTGAGATCTACACCCCGGCGGCCAAACGCCAGTACGGCTACTACGTGTGGCCGCTGCTGGCCGACGGACAGTTGGTCGGGCGGGTGGACCTCAAAGCCGACCGGGACCGGGATGCGCTGCACGTGGTGGGCGCGTTCGCTGAACCCGACCAGGCCCCGGGCCAGGTGGCTGCCGCGCTAGCCGGTGAGCTGCACGGCATGGCGTCCTGGCTGGGGTTGGGCGGGGTCAGCGTCGGGGAGCGCGGTGATCTGGTCGACGCGCTGCGCGCGGCGCTGCGGTAGGTGATGCTGATGCCCACGTCCGCGCTGCCGCCGCCCCCCGAGCTCGCCGCCGGGCCCGACGTGCTGTTGCGGTGTCCGGTTGTCGACGACGTGGACGGCATGGTGGAGCAGTGCGTCGACCCGGAGACACAGCGCTGGATCAGCATCCCGGTGCCCTACACGGCTTCCGATGCGCGGGAGTTTGTGGACCGGGCGACCCAGGCCTGGCAGGCCGGCACGGTCGCGACGTTCGCGATCGTGTACCGAGGGCGATTTGCGGGCAGCCTCGACCTGCGGATGGACGGGTGGGCGGCGCCGAGGTCGGGTTCGGGTTGGCCCCGTGGGCGCGCGGCAGCGGGGTGATGAGCCGCGCGCTGCGGCGGGTGTTGGCCTGGGCCTTCGACGAATTGCAGCTGGAGCTGGTGCATTGGAAGGCGCAGGTGGGCAATTGGGCCTCCCGGCGCACGGCCACCCGGTGCGGGTTCCGGGTGGCCGGCACGGTGCCCGGCTTACTCGAACACCGCGGTCAGCGATGCGACGGCTGGTTCGGGTTACTGCGCCGCGGTGACCCGCTGACCGGCGACGCCGACGTCGAGCCCGCGGGCGGTTGAGGTGAAAAACTGCTGCGCGGACCCCCTACTGGGGCGTGTGAGGATCGTTATGTGCAGCTGCCACCCGAACCCGAACTGACCGACGGACCGGACCTGCTGTTGCGACGCTACCGCCCAATGGATTTGGGCGGCGTCATGGCGCAGTGCCAGGACCCGGAGTTTCAGCGCTGGACGTCGATTCCGGTGCCCTACAACGAATCCGACGCGGCGGAGTTCTTGTCGGCGGTCGCCGAGGGCTGGCGGGCGGGGACCCCGCGCCGCCTGGGCCGTGGTGCACCAGGGCCGCTATGCCGGCTGCGTCGACCT
>PPEA01000444.1 GCA_002967005.1 Mycobacterium talmoniae | reverse complement strand
CCGGCCCAGCGCCGGCCGGGCGACGGTCGCGTCGCCCGCGGTCATCGGGTGCGTCCTGCGCTGCGGCATCCCGATCAGCCGGTGATCTTGCCGATTTGGTCGGTGGACAGCTTTGCGACCGGCTCCGGCAACGGCTGGAAGTGCACCTTGTCCAGGAAGGTGGGCTTGTTGCCGTCGGTGATGGCCCAGTGCAGGAACGCCTGCACGGTCTGCGCGGTGGCGGCGTCCTTTTGCTGGCTGTTGACGATCGCGTACTCGTAGTTGACGATCGGGTAGCCGTCCGGCGCATCCCCGTTGATCAGCGAGACCGCTTGGTTGGCCGGGGTTTTGGCGGCGAAACCGGCGGCGGCGGCCTGGATGCTGTGCGCGTCGGGCAGCAGGTATTTCCCGGCCGCGTTGGCCAGCTGGGCCTCACCCAGGCCCTTCTGGCTGGCCTGATCCAGGAAGCTGATCCCGATGTAGGCCACGCAGCCCGGGGTGTCGGCGCACGCGGTCACCATGCCGCCGTTGCCGTTCTCGCCGAGCGCGCCGGGCACGTCGGGGAAGGCGACGGTGGTGCCGAAGCCCGGTGATTTGCCCCAACCGTCGGGGTCCTGCTTGGACAGGTACTGGGTGAACAAGAAGGTGTCCCCGGAGCCGTCGGAGCGGTGCAGCGGCACCACCGGGGTGTCGGGCAGGTTCAGCCCCGGGTTCAGGCCGGCGATCTGCGGGTCGTTCCAGGTCTTGACCTTGCCCTCGTACATGGCGGCCAGCACCTTGCCGTCGAGCTTGACGTGTTCGGTGACCCCGGGCAGGTTGTAGTTGATCTGCTGGGCCGAAATCGCCAGCGCGATGTTCATCAGCCCCTTGTGCTCCTTCATGTCCCCTTCGGACAGGTAGGCGTCGGAGGCGCCGATGTCCACCGCCCCGGCGGCGGCCTGCGAGATCCCGGTACCCGAACCGGTGCCCTGGGCGGTGATCGTGACGTTGGGGTACTGCTGGCGATAGGCCGAACCCCACTCGTTGAACAGCGGGTAGAGCAGGGTGCTGCCGGTCTCCGACAGCGTGATCTGCGACGACGCCGGCGTCGTCGCGACCGGACCGCCGGCCGCCGGATTCGACGAATCCTCCGATGCGTTCGACCCGCAGGCCGCTGCGGCCAGAACCAGTGGCGCGGTGGCCGACATGGCCAACAGCGCACGCACACGAACCTTCACGTGCCCCACCTTTCTCTCGATTTCCTATTCGCTGCTGACGTTCGACGGTGAGCCCGCCGTCGGTCGAAACGGGGCGAAGTAGCGGACGGTTTCCTCATGCTTGGGGGAGGAGAACAACTGCTCGGTGGGTCCCTCTTCGATCAGCTTGCCGTCGAAGAAGAAGGCCGTGCGGTCGGCGATGCGGGCGGCCTGGGCGAGATCGTGGGTCACCATGATCACGGTCAGCCGGCTGGTGAGCGAGCGGATGAGTTGTTCGATCTTTTCGGTGGTGGTCGGGTCCAGCGCGGAGGTGGGCTCATCGAGCAGCAGCACCTTCGGGTTGACCGCCAGCGCCCGGGCCAAACACAGCAACTGCTGCTGGCCGCCGGATAACCGGAATGGGGAATCGCCGAGCCGATCCTTGACCGCGTTCCACAGACCGACCTCGGTGAGTCGCGCCTCGGCGACGTTCTTGAATTCCTTGCGCGGCACCATCTTGTGGGCGCGCACCCCGGCAACGACATTGTCCCTAATCGACATCGGGAACGGATTGGGGCGCTGAAATAGCATGCCGATACTGCGGCGAAACTCCATCAGGTCGCGGACATTGAAAATGCTGCGCTCACCCAATAGCACCTCACCGCTGTAGCGGTATCCGGAGACTTTGTCGTTCATCCGATTCAGGGTGCGCAGTAACGTCGTCTTCCCCGAACCGGTCGGCCCGAGCATGGCCGTGACGGCTGCCGCGGGAAACTGCAGATTCACCCGGTCGAGCACGGTTTTCGCACCGAAACCCAGGGTGAGATCGACCGCCGACATGGCCGGGGCATCGCCGGTTTCGGTGTCGCGCTGTTCGGGATGCATTACCGCCATGCTACTTCTTGCGCCACCCTTCCTATCCCGGTTCGCGGCGCCGCTTCGGCAAGCACCGCAAGAATCTTCGTCGTGGCCGCGGACATCGTTACTTCTGCCCGGTGATTTTGGCGATTTGGTCGGTGGACAGCTTCACCACCGGCGCCGGCAACGGCTGCAGGTGCACCTTGTCCAAGAAGGTGGGTTTGTTGCCGTCGGTGATGGCCCAGTGCAGGAATGCCTGCACGGTCTGCGCGGTGGCGGCATCGGGTTGTTGGCTGTTGACGATGGCGTATTCGTAGTTGACGATCGGGTAGCCGTCCGGTGCGGAACCACCGATCAGCGAGATCGCTTGGTTGGCCGGGGTTTTGGCGGCGAAGCCGGCCGCGGCAGCCGCAATGCTCTTCGCGGTGGGCAGCAGATAGCGGCTGGCGGCGTTGCCCAACCTGGCCTCGCCCAGCCCATTTTGGTCGGTGGCGTCCAGCGAGGAGAGGCTGATGTAGGCGACGCAGCCGGGGGTGGCCGCGCAGCCGGTGACCATGCCGCCGTCGCCGGTTTCGGCCAGCCCGCCGGGCACGTCGGGGAAGGCGACGGTGGTGCCGAAGCCGGGTGATTTGCCCCAGCCGTCGGGATCCTGGTTGGCCAGGTATTGGGTGAATAAGAAGGTGTCCCCGGAGCCGTCGGAGCGGTGCAGCGGCACCACCGGGGTGGCGGGCAGCGGCACCGACGGATTGAGGGCGGCGATCTGCGGGTCGTTCCAGGTTTTGATCTTGCCCTGATACATGGCGGCCAGCACCTTGCCGTTGAGCTGCAGGTGCTGGTGGACGCCGGGCAGGTTGTAGTTGACCTGCTGGGCCGAGATCGCCAGCGCGATGTTCATCAGCCCGGCGTGCTCTTTGAGGTCCCCTTCGGACAGGTAGGCGTCGGACGCGCCAATATTGACGGCACCGGCAACCACTTGGGAGATCCCGGCCCCCGACCCGCTGCCCTGCGCGGTGACGGTGACGTTGGGGTACTGCTGGCGATAGGCCGCGGCCCAATCGCTGAACAGCGGATAGAGCAGGGTGCTGCCGGTCTCCGACAGGGTGATCTGTGCCGACGCCGGTGTCGTGGCGACCGGACCGCCGGCCGCCGGATTCGACGAACCCTCGGTTGCGGTCGACCCGCAGGCCGCTGCGGCCAGAACCAGTGGCGCGGTGGCCGATACGGCCCACAACGCACGCAAACGACCCTTCACGCCGGCCCCTTAGTTTGTGCCGCGATTTAGCTACGCATGCTACTTCGTTCCGCCCGGACGCCGGCGTTACTTCCGCCAGGTCGGTGGCCGTCGAGCACCCGCGTGACCGGCTGCCCGGAAATCTGTGGCGGCCACCGCAACCCGAACCAAACCGAATGGTCGACGTGGGGTTTCCCGGCCGAATTGGTCCGCGGGCGCCGACGTGTCGGAACGAGCAATGACCCGGTGCGATCAGTGCCGGCGTGTAATGTGGCTGTCACCTTGGCTTGTAAGAGGAGTTCCGTGAAGTTCAACCGATTTGGGGTCGCGCTGAGCTTGCTGGCCATCAGCGTAATCGTGTTATCGGCG
Source organism: Mycobacterium talmoniae (assembly GCA_002967005.1). Classification (GTDB taxonomy): domain Bacteria; phylum Actinomycetota; class Actinomycetes; order Mycobacteriales; family Mycobacteriaceae; genus Mycobacterium; species Mycobacterium talmoniae. The sequence continues at coordinate 1,807 of PPEA01000444.1, read as the reverse complement.
TGCGGTGGCGGTTCAACCGACTCGTCATCTGGGGCCAGCGCGAATGTGGACTGCGGCGGCAAGAAGAAACTCAAGGCCAGCGGGTCGACCGCGCAAGAGAACGCGATCGAACAATTTGTCTACGCCTATATCCGCGCCTGCCCGGGCTCCACCGTGGACTACGCCGCAATTGGCTCCGGCAAAGGGGTGGAGCAGTTCATCGGCAACGAAACCGACTTCGCCGGCTCCGACGTGGCGTTGGATCCGTCCAAGGGTGAGACCGATCGGGCGTCGGCGCGGTGCGGTTCGCCGGCGTGGGACCTGCCGGTGGTGTTCGGTCCGATCGCGGTCACCTACAACATCAACGGCGTGACGTCGCTGAACCTGGACGGGCCGACCACCGCGAAGATCTTCAACGGCGCCATCACCACCTGGAACGACCCGGCGATCGCGGGGCTCAACCACGGCACCAACCTGCCCGCGACGCCGATCACCGTCATCTTCCGCAGCGACAAGTCCGGGACCACCGCCAACTTCCAGAAATACCTCGACGGCGCCTCCGACGGCGCGTGGGGCAAAGGGGCCGGCGAGGAGTTCAACGGCGGCGTCGGTCAGGGCGCCGCGGGCAACAACGGCACGTCGGCGCTGCTGCAAAGCACCGACGGTTCGATCACCTACAACGAGTGGTCGTTCGCGGTGGGCAAGCAGCTGACCATGGCCTCGATCATCACCTCGGCGGGCCCGGATCCGGTGACGATCACCACCGACTCGGTCGGCAAGACGATCGCCGGGGCCAAGTTCCAGGGGCAGGGCAACGACCTGGTGCTGGACACGTCGTCGTTCTACAAGCCCACCCAGTCCGGTGCCTATCCGATCGTGCTGGCCACCTACGAGATCGTTTGCTCGAAGTACCCGGACCCGTCGACCGGCCCCGCGGTCAAAGCGTTCTTGCAGGCCGCCATCGGGCCGGGCCAAGACGGCTTGGACCAGTACGGATCCATTCCGCTGCCGAAGTCGTTCCAGGACAAGCTGTCGTCTGCGGTGGACGCCATCTCGTGATGAGAGGTCATCGTCGGGTGGTTGCCAGGCGAAGGGAGCGGCGACGGTGAACGACACCGGGCGAGGGTCGCGGCTCGGATCCCAGTTCGGGCCGTACCGGCTGCTGCGGCTGCTGGGCCGCGGCGGCATGGGTGAGGTCTATGAGGCCGAGGACACCCGCAAGGGCCGGGTGGTGGCGTTGAAGCTGATCTCCGAGCAGTTCTCCGGGAACCCGGTGTTTCGGGCGCGGATGCAGCGGGAGGCCGACGCGGCGGGACGGTTGACCGAGCCGCATGTGGTGCCGATCCACGATTACGGCGAGATCGGTGGGCTGCTGTATCTGGATATGCGGCTGATCGACGGCACCGATCTGTCGACGCTGCTGAAGCGATCCGGACCGTTGACCCCGGCCCGGGCGGTGGCTATCGTGCGCCAGATCGGCGAGGCGTTGGACGCCGCGCACGCCGCCGGCGTGACCCATCGCGATGTAAAACCGGAAAACATCCTGATCACCGGCAACGACTTCGCCTACCTGGTGGATTTCGGCATCGCCCGGGCGGCCGCCGACCCGGGGCTGACCCAGACTGGGACGGCGATGGGGACCTACAACTACATGGCCCCGGAACGGTTCTCCGGCAACGAGATCACCTCCAGCGCCGACGTGTATTCGCTGGCCTGCGTGTTGGCCGAGTGTTTGATCGGGGCGCCGCCGTTTCGGGCCCAGAGCGTGGAACAAGCGGTCGGCGCGCATTTGACGGCGCCGCCGCCGCGGCCCAGCCAGCTGCAGCCG
>PPEA01000443.1 GCA_002967005.1 Mycobacterium talmoniae | reverse complement strand
GGCGGCGGCCACCTCGCCGGCGACGGCGATCTCGGTGACCACCAACTCGTTGCCGTGGGTGTCGACCGCGCCGGCGTAGGACCGCAGCACGGCCAGGCCCGCCGCGCCGATCGCGACATCGGTCTGGCCGGTGCGCCAGGCCCGACCCCATGGTGTCGGTGATGACCACCGCCACGGTGACACCGAGCCGACGGCGCAGCGCGTCGGCCAACGCGGCCGCGCTGGCATCCGGGTCGACGGGCAGCAGCACGAGTTCGTCGGCGCCGATGTTGGAGCCGTCCACCCCGGCGGCGGCCTGGACCAGCCCCAACCGGTTCTCGGTGATCCAGGTGCGGCCCTTGCGGGCCAGCACCCGCACCGCTTCGCTCTCGATCAGCTTGCGGCGCAGCGCGTCTCGTTCCTCAGGGTCGACGGGGGCGGGCACGATGCGGCCTTCGCATTTGGACACCACCTTGCTGGTGACCACCACGACGTCGCCGTCGCGCAGCCAGGGGCCGCGGCGGCGATGGCGGCGGCCAGGTCGTCGCCCGGCCGGAACTCGGGAAGCCCGGCCACCGGCAGGATTTCGACCGTCGCCGCGCTGCCGTGCTCGTCGGTCATTGCACACCCGCCAGGTCCAGCCCGGCCCGCACCATGTCGGCCGTCGCCTGCGGATCGGTCATCAACAGCGGCACCGAGCGCACCTGCACGCCGTCGATGTCGGCGTGGTCGCCGTCGTGCACCAGCCAGCAGTCCAGAATCCCGGTGCCGGTGCGCGCCCCGTAGTGCCGGCCGACGGCCTCCGAGGTGGTGTCCACCCCGATCACGGACAGGCACTCGTCGGCCATGCCGCGCAACGGCTTTCCGGACACGATGGGGGAGTAGCCGATGATCGGGGCGCCGGTCGAGCGCAGCGCGCCGCGCACCCCCGGAATCGCCAACAACGCGCCGATGCTGACCACCGGGTTGGACGGGGCCAGCAACACCGCATCGGCATCGGCGATCGCGTCGCTGACCCCCGGTGCCGGGCTGGCCTTTTCGGCCCCGACGAAGGCGAAACTGTGGGTCGGGACCTGGGCGCGGTAGCGCACCCACCATTCCTGGAAGTGAATCGCGCGCTGGGTGTCGTCGGCCGGGTCGGTGATCACCACGTGGGTTTCGCAACGGTCGTCGCTGACCGGCAGCAGCCGCGCACCGGGCTGCCAGCGGTCGCACAGCGCCTCGGTGACCGCCGACAGCGGATAGCCGGCCCGCAGCATCTGGCTGCGCACCAGATGGGTGGCCAGATCGCGGTCGCCCAGCCCGAACCAGTCCGGCTGCACCCCGTAGCGGGCCAGCTCCTCCTTGGCGTGCCAGGTTTCGTCACGGTGACCCCAGCCCCGCTCCGGGTCGACGCCGCCGCCCAGGGTGTACATGCAGGTGTCCAGATCGGGGCAGATGCGCACCCCGTGCATCCAGGCGTCGTCGCCGATATTGACCACCGCGGTTAGCTGGTGACCGGTGCCGGGGGCGGCCCCGGCAAACTGCCCCAGCCCGAGCAGCCGTTGCACACCCAGCAGGAAGCGGGCGCCGCCGACCCCGCCGACCAGAACCGTGACCTTCACAGCGCACGACAGTACTGCCCGCCGAGGGGGTCGTGTGCGGCGGCGACGGCCTCCGCGGGCCGCAGTGTGGCCGACGCAACAGGACTCGCCGGGTCTCGGACACGCCGAGATTTCGTCACGAGATGGTATGGAATCGCCGCCTAGCGCTTGACCTCGGCAGCTAACCCGTGTGTAATCACACCAGTGTCATTTCCCGGTTGGCCGGCCGGATTCGGTGTCGCAGACCGAGATTCGATCACCTGTTCGAATTGAGATGGCCGCACATCACAATAGTGAGCGAGATTTGACGATCAACGAAACCAGGTGAGGAGGCGGAGCATGTCCTATGAGCACCTTCGGGGCGTAATGGGAGGCACACCGCACACCAATACCGGCTCGGCGTCGATGGGGGTGACGGGGGCGGCCGCAAGGCCACACTTGAGTTTGGTTCCCGACGCTGCGGAGGTGTTCGACCCAGCGCCGGCGACCCCGGATCAATGGCAGGACCGCGCGCTGTGCGCGCAGACCGACCCAGAAGCGTTCTTCCCGGAAAAGGGCGGCTCTACCCGCGAGGCCAAGAAGATCTGCTTGGGCTGCGAGGTGCGTTCGGAATGCCTGGAATACGCGTTGGCCCATGACGAGCGCTTCGGCATCTGGGGCGGCCTGTCCGAGCGGGAGCGCCGTCGCCTCAAGCGCGGCATCATCTAGGAGCCGAACGCGCCTAGTCGTCGTCGATGGTCGGGTCGATGACCGAGGGCTCCACGTCCAGATAGGTGGCCACCTGCGCCACCAGAATTTCGTGCAGCAATTCAGAAAGATCGACGCTGTCATTGGCGCGGTGTTCGATTGGCTTGCGGAACAACACGATTCGGGCTCGGGTGGGGTTGCCGCGGACATCGACGCCGGCCGGGATCAACCGGGCCAGCGGGATCGGCCCGTCGGCGACGACCTCCGGCGGCCATTGGACGCTGTCGGGGTCCTTGGCGGCGATCCGCGGGATCTCGTCGACGGCGATGTCGAGCTCGGCCAGCCGTTGCTGCCAGCGTCGCTCGATGGGTTCGTAGGCCTCCAACACCGCCATGTCGAAGCGTTCGGCGCGGCTGCGCCAGCCCGGGCACCCGTCGGCGGCAGCAGCCGGCCCCGCGCATCTCCCCG
>PPEA01000442.1 GCA_002967005.1 Mycobacterium talmoniae | reverse complement strand
GCTTCGGCGGCCGCTGGCAGGTGGTCGGCGGCGACGTCGACGCGGCCGCGCTGGCCGCCACGCTGGGTTCCTAAAGCGTGTCGAACAATAGGGTGGGGTCGAGTCTGCGTGGCAGTGGGGCAATTTGGCTGAGGTAGGGGAAGTCCTCGTGTGCTTCGGGGGTGAGTTCGTATTGGCGGGTCGGTGCGCTGGCAGTGGTTGATCCAGCCGTTGGTGTGTTCGACGACGCAGGGCCGTGGCTGGACGCGGAACCTGTTGGCGGGTTTCCGTCCAGACACCGCCTCGACGCTGATCGCGCCTCGGGCCGCGGCCTCGTGCGGCAGGTGGCGCCGCGCGCAGCCGGTGCGCAGCACATACAGCTCAGCGTTGAGGTATTCGGGCCACCGCTGCGGCGGGCACGGTCGGCCACCATGCGGATGATCGGCCACGATGAACCGGGCCACACGCGCCCATGCGGTGTCGGACAGGTCGGAGGCATACCGCCGCCGGGGCGGCCAGAGGTCACATGAACGCCGATCCTGACGACGGCCTCTGACACCCCAGGCGTGGTCAGCGGTGCTTGTCGGTGCCCTGTGCGATGCTGCGGTAGATGGCCCGGCACACGACGTTCAAGTTCTGCCTCGACCCCACCGTCGAGCAGGAAGTGGTGCTGTCCCGGCATGCCGGGGCGGCCCGCTTCGCGTTCAATCAGTGCCTGCGGATCGTCAAAACCGCACTCACCGACCGGAAGGCCAACCCGGACATCGAGGTTCCATGGACCGGTTTCGACCTGATCAACACCTTCAACGGGTGGAAGAAGACCGAAGACGCTGGCCGGGTGTTGACCGTCGATACCACCGGAGTGGCGACCCCGGTGGTGACAGGTCTGGCGTGGCGCACCGAGGTGTGTCAGCAGGTGTTTGAGGAAGCCGCCGTCGACCTCGGCAAGGGCTTGAAAGCCTGGTCGGACTCGCGGTGTGGGAAACGTAAAGGTAAGCGGGTCGGCTTCCCGCGGTTCAAGAAGAAAACCACGTCGGTGCCGTCGTTTCGGCTGCGCAACAAGCGCACCAAGGCCGGGCGGGCAGCGATCCGCATCGGTGATGGTGTCCGACCGCGGTCGGTCACCTTGCCCGTCATCGGCCAGATCGCAGTACACGACGACACTCGCCGACTGCGACGCATGCTCACCACAGGCCGGGCGAAAATCCTGTTTGCCACCGTCACCGGCCACGGGGGCCGGTGGTGGGTATCGCTGAACGTCGAAGCCGCCGACCTGCACCCCGACCGCCAGCACCATCCCGACGAGGATGGCGGCTGGGTGGGGGTGGACCGGGGCTTGTCGGCATTCCTGGTCGCCGCTACTGCTGACGGCACCGAGGTGGCCCGCATCACCGACGCGCCAAAAGCACTCGCAACTGGCATGGCTAAACAGCGTCGATTGGCGAAATCGTTGTCCCGCAAGAAGAAAGGATCACACAACCGTAAGGATGCTGCCGCCAGGCTGGGGCGGCATCACCACCGCGTCGCAGGCGTGCGCCGCCATTTCCTGCACCAGGTGACTGGCGAGCTGGTCAAGACCCACGACCGGATCGTCATCGAGAACCTGAACGTGGCCGGAATGCTGGCCAACCACCGCCTAGCCCGCGCGATTTCTGATGCCGGCTGGTCAGAATTCGCTCGCCTGTTGAAGTACAAGCAGGCGTGGAGCAGCGGCCAGCTCGTCGAAGCCGACCGCTGGTACCCCTCGACCCGCCTATGCCCCGAATGCGGGGTCATCGACAGTGCGATGACGCTGGCCGATCGGGTGTTCACTTGCGGGTGCGGGCATACCGCCGACAGAGACACCAACGCGGCGCGGAACCTGGCCCCCTGGGGCCACACCCATCACGACCTCCACCGAACCCCGGACCCCCAAGCAGGAGGCCGGGCCACCACGCCCGCCGACGGGACGGCTCTGACCAACACCCTCGTGTTGGTGAAACCAGCCCGCACGACGCGGGAATCGACGTTCACACCGCACCAGCCGCCTGAACCGACGACGCCCGAGAAGGGCGGGGCCGAACACCCACCAGAGTCGTTCGACACGCTTTAGCACGAAACACGCGCGTGGTGCCCACGTTTTGTCCCGATCTGGTGACACCATGGACACCATGAGGCAAAGGATTCTTGTCGTCGACGACGACGCGTCGCTGGCCGAGATGCTCACCATCGTGCTGCGCGGCGAGGGTTTCGACACCGCGGTCATCGGCGACGGCACCCAGGCGCTCACCGCGGTGCGCGAGCTGCGTCCCGACCTGGTGTTGTTGGATCTGATGCTGCCCGGCATGAACGGCATCGACGTGTGCCGGGTGCTGCGGGCGGACTCCGGCATCCCGATTGTCATGCTGACCGCCAAGACCGACACCGTCGACGTGGTGCTCGGGCTGGAGTCGGGGGCCGACGACTACATCATGAAGCCGTTCAAACCCAAGGAGCTGGTGGCGCGGGTGCGGGCGCGGTTGCGGCGCAACGACGACGAACCCGCCGAGCTGCTGTCGATCGCCGACGTGGACATCGACGTGCCGGCCCACAAGGTCACCCGCCAAGGCGAGCAGATTTCGCTGACCCCGCTGGAATTCGACCTGCTGGTGGCGCTGGCACGCAAACCCCGGCAGGTGTTTACTCGTGATGTGCTGCTCGAACAGGTGTGGGGCTACCGGCACCCCGCCGACACCCGGTTGGTGAATGTGCACGTGCAGCGGTTGCGGGCCAAGGTGGAGAAGGACCCGGAAAACCCGACCGTGGTGCTGACCGTTCGAGGAGTGGGTTACAAGGCCGGACCTCCGTGATCCGCCCCGACGAGGATGCGGAGGAACGGCGCCGATGATCTTCGGCTCGCGGCGACGCATTCGAGGTCGCTGGGGGCGTTCCGGTCCGCTGTTGCACGGCATGAACGCGTTGACGCGCGCCGTGGCCGTCGCGTGGCGTCGCTCGCTGCAGCTGCGGGTGGTGGTGTTGACGCTGGGGCTGTCGCTGGCCGTGATCCTGGTGCTCGGCTTCGTGCTGACCAGCCAGGTCACCAACCGGGTGCTCGACATCAAGGTCCGGGCGGCCACCGAGCAGATCCAGCGGGCCCGCACCACCGTCAGCGGCATCGTCGGCGGTGAGGAGGCCCGCTCGCTGGATTCCAGCCTGCAGCTGGCCCGCAACACCTTGACCTCGAAAACCGACCCGACCTCGTCGGTCGGGCCGGCCGGGGCCTTCGACGCGGTGCTGGTCGGTGCCCGGCGACGGCCCGCGGGCGGCGACCGCGGCCGGACCCATCGACCAGGTGCCCGGCTCGCTGCGCGACTTCGTCAAGGCCGGCCAGGTCAGCTACCAGTACGCGACCGTGCACTCCGACGGGTTCTCCGGGCCGGCGCTGATCATCGGCACCCCGACGCTGTCCAAGGTCAGCAACCTGGAGCTGTACCTGATCTTCCCGCTGGGCAACGAGGAAAGCACGATCAAGCTGGTGCGCGGCACCATGGCCACCGGCGGGCTGGTGCTGCTGGTGCTGCTGGCCGGGATCGCGCTGCTGGTGTCGCGGCAGGTGGTGCTGCCGGTGCGGTCGGCGTCGCGGATCGCCGAACGGTTCGCCGAGGGGCACCTGTCCGAGCGGATGCCGGTGCGCGGCGAGGACGACATGGCCCGGCTGGCGGTGTCGTTCAACGACATGGCCGAAAGCCTGTCCCGGCAGATCGAACAGCTGGAGGAATTCGGCAACCTGCAGCGCCGGTTCACCTCCGACGTCAGCCACGAGCTGCGCACCCCGCTGACCACCGTGCGGATGGCCGCCGACCTGATCTACGACCACATCGAGGACCTCGACCCGGCGCTGGCCCGCTCCACCGAGCTGATGGTCAGCGAGCTGGACCGGTTCGAGACGCTGCTCAACGACCTGCTGGAGATCTCCCGGCACGACGCCGGGGTGGCCGAGTTGTCGGTGGAGGCCGTCGATCTGCGGTCCACGGTGCGCAGCGCGCTGGACAACGTCGGGCACCTGGCCGACGAGGCCGAGATCACGTTGCAGGTGGACATGCCCGAGGACGAGGTGATCGCCGAGGTCGACCCGCGCCGGGTGGAGCGCATCCTGCGCAACCTGATCGCCAACGCCATCGACCACGCCGAACACAAGCCGGTGCGGATCCGGATGGCCGCCGACGAGGACACCGTCGCGGTCACCGTGCGCGACTACGGGGTGGGGCTGCGGCCGGGCGAGGAGAAGCTGGTGTTCAGCCGGTTCTGGCGCTCCGACCCGTCCCGGGTGCGCCGCTCCGGGGGCACCGGTCTGGGGTTGGCGATCAGCGTCGAGGACGCCCGGCTGCACCAGGGCCGGTTGGAGGCGTGGGGCGAGCCCGGCAACGGCGCCTGCTTCCGGTTGACGCTGCCACTGGTGCGCGGCCACAAGGTCACCACCAGCCCGCTGCCGATGAAACCGACTTGCGCCCGAGGCGAAGCGGCGCGGCCGCCAGCACGAGCCCGCGGAGAGGAGCGGATGATGCGGCGCGCTCTGATGGCGCCTGGCCTGCGTCCTGGCCGCGGTGCTGGCCGGCTGCGCGGGGGTGCCCAGCTCGTCGGCGCCGCAGGCCATCGGCACCGTGGAGCGCCCGGCGCCGTCGAACCTGCCCAAACCGACCCCGGGCATGGACCCCGACCTGCTGCTGCGCGAATTCCTCAAGGCCACCGCCGATCCGGCCAACCGGCACCTGGCGGCCCGGCAATTCCTCACCCAGTCGGCCTCCGACGCCTGGGACGACGCCGGTAGCGCGATGCTCGTCGACAACGTGGTGTTCGTCGAAACCCGCAGCGCCGACCGGGTGTCGGTGGCCATGCGCGCCGACATCCTGGGGTCGCTGTCCGATATGGGGGTGTTCGAGACCGGGGCGGGCCAGCTACCCGATCCCGGCCCGATCGAGCTGGTCAAAACCTCCGGCGGCTGGCGGATCGACCGGCTGCCCAACGGGGTGTTTTTGGACTGGCAGCAATTCCAGGCCACCTACAAACGGCACACCCTGTACTTCGCCGACCCCACCGGCAAGACGGTGGTGCCCGATCCGCGCTACGTCGCGGTGTCCGACCCCGATCAGCTGCCCACCGAGCTGGTGTCCAAGCTGATCGCCGGGCCACGCCCGGAGATGGCCAACACGGTGCGCAACCTGCTGGCCGGGCCGCTGCGGCTGCGCGGGCCGGTGACCCGCGCCGACGGCGGCTCCAGCGGCATCGGCCGCGGCTACGGCGGGGCGCGCATCGACCTGGAGAACTTGTCGACCACCGATCCGCACAGCCGGCAACTGCTTGCCGCGCAGATCATCTGGACGTTGGTCCGCGCCGATATCAAGGCGCCGTATGTGATCAACGCCGACGGCGCCGCCCTCGACGACCGGTTCTCCGACGGCTGGACCACCTCCGATGTCGCGGCCACCGACCCGGGCGCGGCCGACGGCGCCGCCGCCGGGGTGCACGCCCTGGTGGGCGGCTCGCTGGTCGCGTTGGACGGCAAGCGGTCCACCACGGTGCCCGGGGCGTTCG
>PPEA01000441.1 GCA_002967005.1 Mycobacterium talmoniae | reverse complement strand
CCCGGGCGTCGTCGTGGTGCCCGCGCTGCGGATGAGGGCGCTGGTCCGGGACTCGGTGGGGTTGGGCAGCGCCGCCCGGGAACGCAACATCGCCGGGCGGGTAGCGCGGCGGCGACGGACCCCGATCGGCACCGAGATTTTGGTGGTCGACGACATCGTCACCACCGGGGCGACCGCCGCCGAATCGGTCCGGATCCTGCGGGCGGATGGGGCCCGGGTGGCCGGTGTGCTGGTGATCGCGGCCGCGTAAATTGCCGCCGCGTCAACCGCGTGAAGAACTCGCAACGGGTCTGCGAAAGTAGTGGCACAGACCGGTGAACACGGGCTACCGTCGGGGTCAAGCACCCGTCTGACGGCGGCGACTCTCCGGTAGGAGGTGAGTCTTCGACATCTCGTAGCGGTTTCCGCATGACAACCCCAACACGCCCCGTGCGTGCGACGTGATGAAGAAACGAGTGTGGAGTATGGCAAGCCAATTCGTGGATACCAGCCCAGTGTCGACCGACACCGACGACCAGGCCGAACCGACGCTTCGCGCCGACGTCGTGGTCAAGGGCCGCAACGTCGAGATCCCCGATCACTTCCGTATCTACGTTTCGCAGAAGCTGTCCCGCCTGGAACGATTAGACCGCTCCGTTTACCTCTTCGACGTCGAACTCAAACACGCCCGCAACCGACGCCAGCGCAAGTCCTGCCAGCAGGTGGAGATCACCGCCCGGGGCCGCGGGCCGGTGGTGCGTGGTGAGGCCCGCGCCGACAGCTTCTACGCGGCGTTCGAGGCCGCCGTCGACCGGCTGGAAAGCCGGCTGCGCCGTGGCAACGATCGCCGCAAGGTGCACTACGGCGACAAGAGGCCGGTCTCGGTGTTCGAGGCCACCGCCGCCACCGCGGCGCCGGAGCCGTCGCCGAGCGCCTGGGACGTCGACGCCACCCGGCCGCATCAGCGTGACGGCGTCGAGGTGGACACCGCGTTCGACGGCACCGACCGGGAGCCGGGGCGGATCGTGCGGACCAAGGAGCACGCCGCGGTGCCGATGTCGGTCGACGACGCGTCTACGAGATGGAGCTGGTGGGTCACGACTTCTTCTTGTTCTTCGACAAGGAGAGCGAGCGGCCGTCGGTGGTCTACCGCCGGCACGGCTACGACTACGGGCTGATCCGGTTGGCCTGACGAACGGCGGCGACCCGCGGCGCCCGGCGGCGCCGCCCGCGTGATCGCCGCTGCGGCGGCTATCTCCAGTTCGTCGCCTACGATGGGGGACGCTAAAAGACTCCGATCCGTAGGGGACAAGCTGTGCTGAGCAAGTTGCTGCGCCTTGGCGAAGGTCGCATGGTCAAGCGCCTCAAACGCGTCGCCGACTATGTCAACACCTTGTCCGACGACGTGGAGAAGCTGACCGACGCCGAGCTGCGCGCCAAAACCGACGAGTTCAAAAAGCGGCTCGGCGACGGGGAATCCCTCGACGACCTGCTGCCCGAGGCGTTCGCGGTGGCCCGCGAAGCGGCGTGGCGGGTGCTCAACCAGCGCCCGTTCGACGTGCAGGTGATGGGTGCCGGGGCGCTGCACTTCGGCAACGTCGCCGAGATGAAGACCGGTGAGGGCAAAACCCTGACCTGTGTGCTGCCCGCCTACCTCAACGCGCTGGCCGGGGACGGCGTGCACGTCGTCACCGTCAACGACTACCTGGCCAAACGCGACAGCGAGTGGATGGGCCGGGTGCACCGCTTCCTCGGCCTGGAGGTCGGGGTGATCCTGTCCGGCATGACCCCCGACGAGCGGCGGGTCGCCTACAACGCCGACATCACCTACGGCACCAACAACGAGTTCGGCTTCGACTACCTGCGCGACAACATGGCGCATTCGCTGGAAGACCTGGTACAACGCGGCCACAACTTCGCGATCGTCGACGAGGTCGACTCGATCCTGATCGACGAGGCCCGCACCCCGCTGATCATCTCCGGGCCCGCCGACGGCGGCTCGAACTGGTACACCGAGTTCGCCCGGCTGGCGCCGCTGATGGAGAAGGACACCCACTACGAGGTCGACCTGCGCAAGCGCACCGTCGGCGTGCACGAGCTGGGGGTGGAGTTCGTCGAGGATCAGCTGGGCATCGACAACCTGTACGAGGCCGCCAACTCGCCGCTGGTCAGCTACCTCAACAACGCGCTGAAGGCCAAGGAGCTGTTCCAGCGCGACAAGGACTACATCGTCCGCGACGGCGAGGTGCTCATCGTCGACGAGTTCACCGGCCGGGTGCTGATCGGGCGGCGCTACAACGAGGGCATGCACCAGGCCATCGAGGCCAAGGAGCACGTCGAGATCAAGGCCGAGAACCAGACGCTGGCCACCATCACCCTGCAGAACTACTTCCGGCTCTACGACAAGCTGGCCGGCATGACCGGCACCGCCCAAACCGAGGCCGCCGAGCTGCACGAGATCTACAAGCTGGGCGTGGTGTCGATTCCGACCAACAAGCCGATGGTCCGCACCGACCAGTCCGACCTGATCTACAAGACCGAGGAGGCCAAGTACCTCGCGGTCGTCGACGACGTCGCCGAACGCTACGAGAAGGGCCAGCCGGTGCTGATCGGCACCACCAGCGTGGAGCGCTCGGAGTATCTGTCCCGGCAGTTCCAGAAGCGGCGCATCCCGCACAACGTGCTCAACGCCAAGTACCACGAGCAGGAGGCCGGCATCATCGCCGAGGCCGGCCGGCGCGGCGCGATCACGGTGGCCACCAACATGGCCGGTCGCGGCACCGACATCGTGCTGGGCGGTAACCCCGACTTCCTGGCCGACAAGCGGCTGCGCCAACAGGGCCTGGACCCGGTGGAAACCGCCGACGAGTACGAGGCCGCCTGGCACGAGGTGCTGCCGCAGGTCAAGGCCGAGGCCGCCGACGAGGCCAAGGAGGTCGTCGAGGCCGGCGGGCTGTACGTGCTGGGCACCGAGCGGCACGAGTCGCGGCGCATCGACAACCAGCTGCGCGGGCGCTCCGGCCGCCAGGGCGATCCCGGCGAATCCCGGTTCTACCTGTCGCTGGGCGACGAGTTGATGCGCCGCTTCAACGGCGCGGCGCTGGAAGCGTTGCTGACCCGGCTCAACCTGCCCGACGATGTGCCGATCGAGGCCAAGATGGTGACCCGGGCCATCAAGAGCGCCCAAACCCAGGTCGAGCAGCAGAACTTCGAGGTCAGAAAGAACGTCCTCAAATACGACGAGGTGATGAACCAGCAGCGCAAGGTCATCTACGCCGAGCGCCGCCGGATCCTGGAGGGGGAGAACCTGCGGGAGCAGGCCCTCGACATGCTGCGCGACGTGATCACCGCCTACGTCAACGGCGCCACCGCCGAGGGCTACGCCGAGGACTGGGACCTCGACGCGCTGTGGACCGCGCTCAAGACGCTGTACCCGGTCGGCATCGACCACAAGGACCTGCTGGACTCCACCGAGATCGGCGAGCCCGGGGAGCTGACCCGCGAGGAACTGCTCGATGCGCTGATCGAGGACGCCGAACGCGCCTACGCCGCGCGGGAGGCCGAGCTCGAGGAGCTGGCCGGGGACGGCGCCATGCGCCAGCTGGAGCGCAGCGTGCTGCTCAACGTCATCGACCGCAAGTGGCGCGAGCACCTCTACGAGATGGATTACCTCAAGGAGGGCATCGGGCTGCGCGCGATGGCCCAGCGCGACCCCCTGGTGGAATACCAGCGGGAGGGTTACGACATGTTCATCGGCATGCTCGACGGGCTCAAGGAGGAGTCGGTCGGCTTCCTGTTCAACGTGTCCGTGGAGGCCGCGCCGGCGCCGGCGGTGGCCCCGGTGGAGTCGCCCGAGTCGTTGACGGAGTTCG